>NZ_JBFBBA010000006.1:0-246485 GCF_040682455.1 Streptomyces sp. NPDC051183 | reverse complement strand
GCGCAACCCTTCCGCACCAGCGGCAGACAGAAACGAGAGACCGTACTCAAGCCGAAGCCCTCACGCTCTGGTGACGAGACGGACCTTCCGGGCCGGAATGCCCGGAATGCTGAGACCTGACTACGGCCTCAGCAACGGCGCCTCGGAAGGGTCCGGAGGGGGCCGGAGGGGCCGGGCGGGGGATTCGGGGGGCATATGCCGCCCGTTCCCGTGACGTTCCGTGCGATTCCGCTGCGATTCCGCGCGATCCGCGGCCGATTTTCCGGGCCAGGGACCGGCTGTCGGTCCCGACCCCTAAACTCGGAAGGCGATGAGCAGCCTCTTTGACGACAGTTTCCTGGCCGACCTCTCCCCCTCGGACGAGGTCCCGCCGCCGCCCGAGGACCACGCCGCCCCGGAAGCGGGCGCGGACGACCTCTTCGGGGGCCGGTTCGACGTGCCCATGAGCGGGGACGCGTACTACCGGGACGGCGCCCCCAGGCCCGTCATCGACCCGGCGACGCTCCTGCACGGGCTGAACGAGCAGCAGGCCGCCGCCGTGGTGCACGCGGGATCGCCGCTGCTCATCGTGGCCGGCGCAGGCTCGGGCAAGACCCGGGTGCTGACCCACCGCATCGGACACCTGCTGTCCGCGCGGAACGTCCACCCCGGGCAGATCCTGGCGATCACCTTCACCAACAAGGCCGCCGGCGAGATGAAGGAGCGCGTCGAGGGCCTGGTCGGGCCGCGCGCCAACGCCATGTGGGTGTCCACCTTCCACAGCGCCTGCGTCCGCATCCTGCGCCGCGAGTCCAAGCGGCTCGGTTTCACCTCCTCCTTCTCGATCTATGACGCGGCCGACTCGAAGCGCCTGATGGCCCTCGTCTGCCGCGACCTGGACCTGGACCCGAAGAAGTTCCCGCCCAAGTCCTTCAGCGCCAAGATCTCGAACCTGAAGAACGAGCTGATCGACGAGGACGCCTTCGCGGGACAGGCCGCCGACGGCTTCGAGAAGACGCTGGCCCAGGCCTACGCGATGTACCAGGGGCGGCTGCGCGAGGCCAACGCGCTCGACTTCGACGACATCATCATGACCACGGTGCACCTGCTCCAGGCGTTCCCGGACGTGGCCGAGCACTACCGGCGCCGCTTCCGGCACGTACTGGTCGACGAGTACCAGGACACCAACCACGCGCAGTACACGCTCGTGCGCGAGCTGGTCGGCACCGGCTACCCGGACCTGCCGCCGGCCGAGCTGTGCGTGGTGGGTGACGCCGACCAGTCGATCTACGCCTTCCGCGGCGCGACCATCCGCAACATCCTCCAGTTCGAGGAGGACTACGCGGACGCGAAGACGATCCTGCTGGAGCAGAACTACCGCTCCACGCAGACGATCCTGTCCGCCGCCAACGCCGTGATCGAGCGCAACGAGAACCGGCGGGCCAAGAACCTGTGGACCGAGGCCGGCACCGGCGCGGTCATCACCGGGTACGTCGCCGACACCGAGCACGACGAGGCGCAGTTCGTCGCCGACGAGATCGACCGGCTGACGGACGCGGGCGACGCCAAGGCCGGCGACGTCGCGATCTTCTACCGGACCAACGCGCAGTCACGCGTGTTCGAGGAGATCTTCATCCGCGTCGGGCTGCCCTACAAGGTCGTCGGCGGCGTCCGGTTCTACGAGCGCAAGGAGGTCCGCGACGTCCTCGCGTACCTGCGCGTGCTGGCGAACCCCGAGGACAACGTCCCGCTCCGCCGCATCCTGAACGTGCCCAAGCGCGGCATCGGCGAGCGCGCCGAGGCCATGATCGACGCGCTCGCGATGCGCGAGAAGATCACCTTCCCGCAGGCACTGCGGCGCGTGGACGAGGCCTTCGGCATGGCCGCGCGCTCGACGAACGCGGTGAAGCGGTTCAACGTGCTGATGGAGGAGCTGCGGACCATCGTCGACTCCGGCGCGGGCCCCGCGGTGGTGCTGGAGGCGGTGCTGGAGCGTACGGGCTACCTGGCCGAGCTCCAGGCCTCGACCGACCCGCAGGACGAGACGCGGATCGAGAACCTCCAGGAGCTGGCGGCCGTGGCCCTGGAGTTCGAGCAGGCCCGGGAGGCGGCGGCCGCCGAGGCGGCCGAGAACGGCACCCCGGCGCCCGGCGCGGGCACCCTGTCGGAGTTCCTGGAGCAGGTCGCGCTCGTCGCCGACTCCGACCAGATCCCGGACGAGGACACCGACGGCTCCGGGGTCATCACGTTGATGACCCTGCACACCGCCAAGGGCCTGGAGTTCCCGGTGGTCTTCCTGACCGGCATGGAGGACGGGGTCTTCCCGCACATGCGCGCGCTGGGCCAGACCAAGGAACTGGAGGAGGAGCGCCGCCTGGCGTACGTCGGCATCACGCGGGCGCGCGAGCGGCTCTACCTGACCCGCTCCAGCATGCGCAGCGCGTGGGGGACGCCCTCGTACAACCCGCCGTCGCGGTTCCTGGAGGAGATCCCGGACCAGTACCTGCAGTGGAAGCGCACGGGCGCGGCGCAGAAGCCGGCGGGCCCGATGCGCAGTTCCGGGTACGGCTCGGGCTCGGGCGGCGGTGGCGGTTTCGGTGGCGGCAAGGCGACCTTCGGAACCTCGCCGGAGTCGTTCCTGTCCTCGTCGCGTACGAAGTCGGGCCCGTCCGGGTTCGCCACGCGCCGGGCCGCCGACAAGCCGGTCATCGCGCTGGTGGTCGGGGACCGGGTGACGCACGACCAGTTCGGGCTGGGCACGGTCATGGAGGTCAAGGGAGCCGGCGCGGACGCGCAGGCCACCATCGACTTCGGGGACGACAAGCCGAAGCGGCTGCTGCTGCGCTACGCGCCGGTGCAGAAGCTCTAGGCCTTCGGAGGGCCCGTTGGGTCGGGGGAGACCCGGGCGCAAGGCCCCGGCGGAAGCCGGGGCCGGGGGTTAGGTCGGGTCCAGGTCGTGGCTGCGGAGCCACGGCAGGGGGTCGATCGCGGCGCCGCCGCCGGGCCGGACCTCGAAGTGCAGGTGCGGTCCGGTGGAGTTGCCGGAGTTGCCGGAGTAGGCGATGACGTCGCCGGCCTTGACCTTGCCGGAGCGGATCTTGGTGCTGCTGAGGTGGCAGTACCAGGTCTCGGTGCCGTCGGCCGCGGTCACTATGGCCATGTTCCCGTAGGCGCTGTTGAACTGGGTGCGCACGGTGCCGTCGGTGGCGGCCATGACCGGGGTTCCGTAGGAGACCGGGAAGTCGATGCCGGTGTGCACGGACATCCACATGCCGCCGGCCTGCCCGAAGGTGGCGCTGAGGCCTTCGCGTTCGACGGGAAGCGCGAACTTGGGGCGGGCCGCCTCCTTGGCCGCGGCCTCCTCCGCCTTCCGCTTCTTCTCGTCCTCCTGGCGCTGACGCAGGTCGATGCGCTCCTGCGTACGGCTCGCGCGGTCCGCGAAGTCGCCCGCGTCGGCGCTGAGCGCGGTCAGCTGGGTGTCGAGCTTGCTGTTCGCCGCGACAGGCTTCACCGAGGCCGGGTCGGGCGCGGCCATGGCGGTCGTGGTGTCGTCGGCGGACTGGTCGGCGCCGGTGAGCCCGCCCACCGAGGCGGCGGCCACTCCCGCGACGCCCATCACGCAGGCCGAGGGCACGGCCACGGTCAGCAGGGCGGAACGCTTCGCCGGGGTCCGGCGGCGGCTGTTGCCGCTCCCGCTGCCGCCGGCCTTCGCGGCGGGCTTGAACGCGGCCTTGGCGGATCCCTTGGCGGATCCCCTGGAGCCGGCGCGGCGCGAGGGGCGGGGTTCGAGCGGGGCCGCGGAGGTGACCGGCATGGCCTGGGTGGGCAGGTCATGCACGGCGTCCGTGGAGTCCATGGAGTCCACGGCGACCGCGTCCATGTCGCCGTTGGCCTCCACGACTTCGAAGACGGCCGTCTCGCTGTAGCTCTCGGTGTAGCCCTCGGCGTAGTCGTACGCGGGCTGCTGCTCCTGCTGCTCCTGCGGAGCCTCGGGCTGGTACGCGTAGTCGTACTCGTACGTCTGCTGCTGGGGCTGTTCCTGGGGAACGGTGTTCCAGGCGGTGGCGTCGTAAGCGCCGGTCTCGGTGCCGGTCGTGCCGTAACCCGGCATCGACCAGGTCCCGGTCTGGTCCGCGGAGGTGTCGTAACCGAAGCCCGGCGTGTTCCAGGCGCTCGCGTCCCACTGGCCCGTCGTGTCCTCGGGGACGGCCTGGGCGGGGACGGTCGACAAGTAACCGTCCTGGGAATGCTGGGCGTAACTCTCCTGCGTGGTCCACGCGGTGGTGTCGTACGCACCCGTGTCGTACGAACCGTACGAGGCGTAGTTGTAGCCCTGGCCCTGCGTTTCATAGGAAACGTATGCCGAGTCACCAGCGAAAGTGGTGGTGGAGAGGCCGTCATACCCGTAATCGGGGTACTGGCCCGACGTGGGGCGGTCGTTCACCAACTTCTCTTTCGCCTCGGCGGTGGGGGCCTGGGTGGCCGAGGAATGAGACGTTCCTCGGAGGAGAGCAGTGGCGTGACTGTACCCGGCGGTTACTGGCAACGACAATCTTCGGAGGGGTCCAAGCTCGGGGGAACCGGGCATTCGGCCGTCTTTCGGTCGCGGCAAGACGCAGCCTTGGCCTTGAGTTCGAAATTCGTTCGAATGTCGGTTGGTTGGTGTTCAGGCGACGGAGGCGGTTCCGGGGCGCGCGAGCGCGACCGGGCCCGGGCCGTCGAGGGCCCGCCGGACCGCCGCGATGACGGTCGGGTGCGCGGGCAGGGCGAGGTGGCCGATGCCTGTGACCTGCACGTTCTCCGTGATCAGGTCGGGGTGCTCGATACGGGCCGTCTCCGTCGGGGCCATCAGCTCGTCGAACTCGCTCCAGAACGCCACGCATCGGGTCCGGCAGCCGGGCGCGGGCGCGCGGAGCTCGGCCATCACCTCGGAGTCCGGGCGCATCTGCCGGACCAGCGGGTGCGCGTCCATGAACGGGGCGACGCGGGTGCCGGAGTGCGGGGTGCCGAGCGTGACGAGCGTGCGCACGCGGGCGTCGCCGCCGAGGCGCTGGACGTAGTACCGCCCGACCAGTCCGCCGAGGCTGTGCCCGACCAGGTCCACCCGCTCCTGCCCGGTGCGCTCGCACAGCTCCTCGACCCGGCGGGCGAGGTGGCGGGCGGTGACGCGCAGGTCGAGGGTGAAGGGGGAGTAGTTGTACGCCTCCACCTGGCGGCGGCCGCCCGCCCCGAGCGCACGGCGCAGCAGGACGAAGACGGAGCGGTTGTCGGTGAAGCCGTGCAGCAGCAGGACGGGCGCCCGCTCCCCGGCGGCCGCGGCGGCGGCCGGGTTCTCCTGGCGTACGCCGGTGGGATAGAGCAGAAGGTGCCCGCCGAGTACGATCGCCTCGAGAATTCCGGCCCGCAGCGCGGCCCCGGACCTGGGCACGGACATGGGTATGGACAGCCCCATCGACGGCCTCCCCTAAGCCTCTTGGGACCGCGACGGGTCACGCCACCGTGCCGTGCGGCTGTCGGCGCGGTGGCGCGGCACGCCATCCCACGTGTGATTTCCCCCTCGTGGTTGACCGCGAAACGGTGGCGTGCGCGATGCTGTACTTAACGTTCGTTCACTCGGGAGGCAGTGCGATGGGTGTGACCGGTCCGATCCGTGTGGTGGTTGCCAAGCCGGGTCTCGACGGCCATGACCGCGGTGCCAAGGTGATCGCCCGGGCCCTGCGGGACGCGGGCATGGAGGTCATCTACACCGGCCTCCACCAGACCCCCGAGCAGATCGTGGACACCGCCATCCAGGAGGACGCCGACGCGATCGGCCTGTCCATCCTCTCCGGCGCGCACAACACGCTGTTCGCGCGCGTGCTGGAGCTCCTGAAGGAGCGGGACGCGGAGGACATCAAGGTCTTCGGCGGCGGCATCATTCCGGAGGACGACATCGCGCCCCTCAAGGCGAAGGGCGTCGCCGAGATCTTCACCCCCGGCGCCACGACGACGTCGATCGTTGACTGGGTCAACGCCAACGTCCGCCAGTAACCCCCACCACCGCTGCCGGGCCGGGACCCGGCGCGATGCGATGCGATGCGGTGCGGTTCGGCTGCGCGGGGCGGGGCCGGGGCGGAGCTCCCGTTGCGGTCAGGCCCGCGCCCGGCCTGGTGAAGTGCTCAGGCCCGGCCTGACCCGGCGTGGTCAGGTGCTGCCCGGTGTGGTTCGGCCTCGCCGGGCGGGTCCGGGGCGGAGCTCCCGGCGCGGTCAGCCCGTGCTCGGCACGGTCAGGCGCGGTTGAGTGCTCAGGCCCGGGCCTGGCGTAGTGGTCGGTAAGGCGCGGTCGGCCCCGGCGCGCGGTCCGTCAGGCCCGGCCCGGCGCGGCTCGGCCCGGCTAGGCCCGGCGCGGTCCGGTGCCACTCGGTGCGGAATCTCCGGCGGGGTCAGGCCCGGCGCGGTCAGGCGCGGTTAGGTGGTCAGGCCCGGACCGGCCCCGGACCCGGCCCGACTCCGGCGGGGCCGTCAGCCGGTCAGGGCGGGGTGAGTTCTGTGAGCATGGCGGCGCGTAGGCGCAGGGTGGCGGTCAGGCGTTGGAAGGCTTCCGCCCAGTAGGCCGCCGCGCCGGCGGAGGCGTCCGGGGGGTCCTCGGTCCCGGTCGTCAAGGACTCCAGGCGGTCCGCCTCCGCAGGGTCCAGGCAGCGCTCCGCGAGGCCCATCACCCCGCTGAAGCTCCACGGGTAGCTGCCCGCCTCCCGGGCCGTGTCCAGCGCGTCCACCACGGCCCGGCCCAGCGCCCCCGCCCACGGGACCAGGCACACCCCGAGCAGCTGGAACGCCTCCGACAGGCCGTGGGCCCGTATGAACTCGGCCACCCACTCGGCCCGTTCCTCCTCGGGCAGGATCGACAGCAGCTTCGCCCGCTCCGCCAGCGAGGCAGTCGCCGGGCCCGCCGCGGGCGGTGCGGATGCCGGGCCCAGCAGGGCGTGCGACCACTGGGGGTCCTGCTGCCGAACCGCGGCCCGGCACCACGCGGCATGCAGTTCCTCGGCCCAGCCCTCGGCCACCGGAAGGGCCACCAGCTCGGCCGGGCCGAGCCCCCCGAACCGCTCCCGCCAGCAGGACAGCGGCGCCGCCTCCACGATCTGGCCCAGCCACCAGGCCCGCTCCCCGCGCCCGGCCGGCGGCCGCTTCACCACGCCGTCGCGCAGCATCCCCGCATCGCACTCGGCCGGCGGTGTCACCCCCTCGGGCCCCACGCAGGCCAGGGCCCGCTCCGCCATCCGCCCCGCCAGTGCCGACCTCGGCAGCGGGGACAGCAGTTCGGCGGCCGTGGCCCGGACATTGCGGCTGCGGTCGCCCAGCGCCGCCTCCAGGAACGGCTCGTCCTCCTCCGACAGCCCAAGCCGCAGCGAATCGAGGAACATCAGCCGGTCCTCGGCCCGCTCGGTGGCCCAGGTCGTCTCCAGCAGCCGCACCGCGGCCGCCGCACTGTGGGCCCGGACGAGACCCAGCAGCGCGACCCGTTCCGCGAACAGCCCCTCCTGCCAGAGCAGTTCCACCCCGGCCGCATCGGTGGCGGCGGGCAGCTCCCCCGCGCCCCCCGCCCCGCCGCGCACCGCGAACCGCCAGTCCGGATTCAGCCGCGCCAGCCACAGCCCGCGCACCCCGGCCAGGGCCAGCGCCTGCGGCCGCAGGTCCGAGCGGGCCCGCGCGGTGTCGAGCAGCGCGGGCACCAGCGCGGCCGGTGCCCGGTAGCCGTGCCGGGCGGCCGCGGCCAGCCACTGCGGCAGCAGCTCGGTCAGGTCCGGGGCCGAGCCGCGCCGCCCGCCGCTGCCCGCGGCGGTCCGCCCGGCCAGCAGCTGCGCCAGCCGGCGCCGGGCCGCCTCGGGCGGTACTGGGCGCGGATCCCGCGCGGCGGGCTCCGGCCGCGGGCCGGCCTCGGCGGGCCGCAGCCCGGCCCGCCGCCGTACGGTGAGCACGGCCGCCGCGTCCAGCAGCGCCTCCGGGCTGCCCTGCCGCCGCTCGGTGCCCAGCAGCGCGGCGCCGACCAGCTCCTCCCAGTCCCCGCACCCCGTGCCCGCGGCCGTGTCCGCCTGTGTCGCCGTGTCCATCCCGGTCCCGCCCCTTCTCGTCGTGCCCCCGGCTCCGGTCCCGCCCCCTCCGCGGGACCGGAGCAGCCTTGCCCCCGCAACTCGTCACTCAGCTCGCGTGGTTGTCGTCCACAGCAGCCCCCCGGCTCGGTCGTCTCGTATTCCGTCACGCCGGCGCCCCCGCGCCGTCGCTTCCCCCTCTCGGGGCATCCCCCGAGGCCGTGCCCCGCGTCAGACCAGCGCGACCGGCTCCGAGGAGCCCGCCTGCCAGGCGGTGAGCGGGGTGAAGCCGCGGTGTCCGCACTCGCCGAACACCGTCACCGGGTCACCTCCCGACAGCGCAGCCAACCGCCACAGGCCCGCGCCGGACCGGCTCGCCGACCCCCCTGCCGGCACCGGCAGGGCGGACGTCCCCTCCGCGTCCGCCAGTTGCCAGGCCGTTTCCCCCGCCGGTCCGCCCGCCCGTCCGCCCGGTATCGGAACCACCGGGCCGAGCACCACGGGCCAGGACTCCAGCCACGGGTCGGCGGTCAGCGCCGCCCCGTACGCCTCAAGCGCCGCATCCGCGCCCACCCCCTCGGGCGCCGCACCGCACGGCTCGGCCGCCGCGAACCCCTCCCCGAGGTCCGCCCGCAGCCCCGCCGAGCCGGGCCGGAAGCGGGCTTCCGCCTCCAGTACCAGTCCGACGGGCAGTGCGAGCCCCGGCGGCCGCCCGGGCGGGCCGAAGTCCAGCACCAGGGCCGGCCGTCCGCCCGCCTGCCCGCGCAGCCATGTCCGGCGCGTGATGAGCCGTCCGTCGGGCGAAGCCGTGTCGTACTGGGCCAGCACGAGCCAGCGGTCCCGTACGACCTCCTCCTCCCCCTCCGTGGACGACGGCAGCCCCACCCGGCTGCGGACCGTGGCGGCCAACGGCCCCGGCAGGCCCGAAACCCCCAGCCAGGCCCGGTCCAGCAGGTGCAGCAGCGCCGCCTCCTCCAGCATCCGGGCGGGCCAGCCCGGGCCGCAACTGGGTATCGTCCCCAACTCCCGTACCCTCGCGGCCAGTCCGGGCGCCTGGGCGTCGACCATCCGCGCGGCGGTCTCCTCCCACGCGGAGTACCCCGCCTGCTCCTGCCCGGCGAGGCCGCCGCGCAGCAGATCGGCGAGCCGCTGCTCCAGTTCGGTGACGCCCGCGCCGATCCGCGCCGCCCGCCGCTCGGCCCGTCTTCGGGCCGCCTCCGGGTCGGCCACAGCGGCCGCGGCGGCGGGGCGCGCGGCCTTCGCCGCCCGCTCCGCCAGCCATTCGCCCGCCCAGTCGGGAGCCTCGGCCGGCTCGCCCAGCCCCTCCGCCGCCCAGAGCAGCAGCAGTCCCAGCGCGTGCTTGCACGGGAACTTCCGGCTCGGGCAGGAGCACTTGTACGCCGGGCCCGCGAGGTCCACGACCGTCCGGTACGGCGTACTGCCGCTGCCCTTGCACAACCCCCACACCGCACCGGAAGCGGAACCTCCGGTCTGTGACCACGGACCCGCCCCGCCCAGCCTGCCTCCCGCCTTGCGTGATGCGTCGTCAGGAGCCAGAGCCAGCACCTGTTCCGCCGTCCAGCGAACCTCCTGCTCAGTCATGTGAACCACCGTAGGCACCCCCACTGACAATCGCTCTGACCTGCAACAACGGGATGAGCGAGGGGCGTTGTCAGTGGTGTGGTGCAACGTGGTTCACAGCAGTCGGGAGCGGCTGCCGAGCATTGGAGGGGGACCATGACCACGCACGGGAACGGCACGGAAGCAGAGGCGCTGCGACCGCACGCCGAGGACGCCTTCGCACACGAACTGAAAGCCCTGGCGGCCGCCGACGACCGGCCCCGCCCGGCCCGCTGGAAGCTCTCCCCGTGGGCCGTCGCGACGTACCTGCTCGGCGGCACCCTCGACGACGGCACCGTCATCACGCCCAAGTACGTCGGCCCGCGCCGCATCGTCGAGGTCGCCGTCACCACGCTCGCCACCGACCGCGCGCTGCTCCTGCTCGGCGTCCCCGGCACCGCCAAGACCTGGGTCTCCGAGCACCTCGCCGCCGCCGTCAGCGGAGACTCCACCCTCCTCGTCCAGGGCACCGCAGGCACCCCCGAGGAGGCCATCCGGTACGGCTGGAACTACGCCCGCCTCCTCGCCCACGGCCCCAGCCGCGAAGCGCTCGTACCGAGCCCGGTCATGCGCGCCATGGCCGAGGGCATGACTGCCCGCGTCGAGGAGCTCACCCGCATCCCCGCCGACGTACAGGACACCCTCATCACCGTCCTGTCCGAGAAGACGCTCCCGATACCGGAGCTCGGCCAGGAGGTGCAGGCCGTGCGCGGCTTCAACCTCATCGCCACCGCCAACGACCGCGACCGCGGGGTCAACGAACTCTCCAGCGCGCTGCGCCGCCGGTTCAACACCGTCGTGCTCCCGCTGCCCGCCACCGCCGATGCCGAGGTCGACATCGTCGCCCGCCGCGTCGACCAGATGGGCCGCGCCCTCGACCTGCCGGCCGTGCCCGAGGGCCTGGAGGAGATCCGCCGCGTCGTCACCGTCTTCCGCGAGCTGCGCGACGGAGTCACCGACGACGGCCGTACGAAGGTCAAGTCGCCCAGCGGCACCCTGTCCACCGCCGAGGCCATCTCGGTCGTCACGGGAGGCCTCGCCCTGGCCGCCCACTTCGGGGACGGCGTGCTGCGCCCCTCCGACGTGGCCGCCGGGATCCTCGGGGCCGTCGTGCGCGACCCGGCCGCCGACAAGGTGGTCTGGCAGGAGTACCTGGAAGCCGTGGTCCGCGAGCGGGACGGCTGGAAGGACTTCTACCGGGCCTGCCGGGAGGTGACGGCATGAGCCCGCAGACGCCGCCCGGCGCGTCGGCGGAGGGGCCGCTGCTGCTGGGCGTGCGCCACCACGGGCCCGGCTCCGCCCGCGCGGTGCGGGCCGCCCTCGACGCGGCGCGGCCGCGGGCCGTGCTGATCGAGGGGCCGCCCGAGGGCGACGCCCTGCTGCCGCTCGCCGCCGACCCCGGGATGCGGCCGCCCGTCGCCCTGCTCGCGCACGCTGCCGACGACCCCGGCCGGGCCGCGTTCTGGCCGCTCGCCGGGTTCTCCCCGGAGTGGACCGCCATCCGGTGGGCGCAACGGCACGACGTACCGGTCCGGTTCATAGACCTCCCCGCGGCGCACTCGCTGGCCGCCGAGGCGGAGCCGGACCGTGCGGACGAGCCGGACTCCGTCAGGGTCGACCCGCTCGCCGTACTGGCCGCGACCGCCGGGTACGACGACCCCGAGCGCTGGTGGGAGGACGTCGTCGAGCACCGGGGAGCCGGCGGGCCGGGGGACCCGCTCGGCGCGTTCGAAGCGCTCGGCGAAGCCATGGGCGCGCTGCGCGAGGCGTACGGAGACGGCGGCCACCGCCGGGACCTGGTGCGCGAGGCCCACATGCGCCAGCGGATGCGGGCCGCCCGCCGGGAGTTCGGCGCGGACTACGCCGTGGTGTGCGGCGCCTGGCACGTCCCGGCTCTGCGGGCCAGGACCACCGCGGCCGCGGACAAGGCACTGCTCACCGGCCTGCCCAAGGTGAAGGTGGAGACCACCTGGGTGCCCTGGACGCACCGGCGGCTCGCCCGCGCCGGAGGGTACGGCGCGGGCATCTCCTCGCCCGGCTGGTACGCACACCTCTTCGACGCCCGGGACCGGCCCGTGGAGCGCTGGCTGACCAAGGTCGCCGGCCTGCTGCGGGACGAGGACCGGCAGGTCTCCTCCGCCCATGTCATCGAGGCGGTCCGGCTCGCGGAGACCCTGGCCGCGATGCGGGGGCGGCCGCTGCCGGGGCTCGGCGAAACCCTGGAGGCGGCGCGGGCGGTCATGTGCGACGGCTCCGACGTGCCGCTCGCGCTGATAGAGGACCGGCTCGTCGTGGGGGACGTGCTCGGCGAGGTCCCCGACGGGGCGCCCGTCGTACCGCTCCAGCGAGACCTGACACGGCAGCAGCGCTCGCTGCGCCTCAAGGCCGAGGCGCAGGACCGCGAGCTGGAGCTGGACCTGCGCAAGGAAGCGGACGCGGCCAAGTCGCTGCTGCTGCACCGGCTGCGGCTGCTCGGCATCGACTGGGGCAGGCCGACCGCCTCGCGGGGCAGTACCGGCACCTTCCGGGAGACCTGGCGCCTGCGCTGGGAGCCGGAGCTGGCGGTGCGGGTCGCCGAGGCCGGCATATGGGGGACCACCGTCCTGGCGGCGGCCACCGCGAAGGCCGAGGCCGACGCGGCGCTCGCCGGGGAGCTGGGCGAGGTCACCGCGCTGGCGGAGCGGTGCCTGCTGGCCGGCCTGTCGCAGGCCCTGCCGGCCGTGCTGCGGGCGCTCGCCGACCGGGCCGCGCTCGACACGGACGTGGCGAGGCTCGCCGAGGCGCTGCCCGCGCTGGCCCGTTCACTGCGGTACGGCGATGTCCGCGGCACCGACGCGGCAGCCCTGGGCACGGTCGCGGCCGGGCTCGCGGAGCGGATATGCGTGGCCCTGCCGCCCGCCTGCGCGGCCGGGCTGGACGCCGACGCGGCGGCGGAGCTGCGGGCGCACGTGGACGGGGTGCACGGGGCGGTCGGGCTGCTCGCCGATGCCGACGGGGGCCTGCGGGAGCGCTGGTCGGCCGTGCTGCGCACGCTCGCCGGGCGCGATCGCGTCCCCGGGCTGATCCGCGGCCGCGCGGGCCGGCTGCTGCTCGACGACGGGCGGCTGCCGCCCGAGGAGACGGCCCGGCTGATGGGGCTCGCGCTGTCCCCGGCGTCCGAACCGGCGGACGCGGCGGGCTGGATCGAGGGCTTCACCGGCGGGGGCGCGGGCGGCGGGACCCTCCTGGTGCACGACGACCGGCTGCTCGGGCTGATCGACGCCTGGCTGACGTCGGTGCCGGAGGGTGCGTTCATCGACGTACTGCCGCTGCTGCGGCGGACGTTCGGGGCCTACGAGCCGGGGGTCAGACGGACCCTGGGCGAGCTGGTCCGCCGCGGACCGGGCGCCCGGGCCGCCCGCTCGGCCTCGGGGGCGGCCCCCGAGGGCTTCGCCCCGGACCTGGACCCGGCCCGCGCGGACGCGGTGACGGCCCTGGTCCGGCAACTGCTCACCGCCGCGCCGACACCGGCCTGACGCGGCGGTGCGGGACGGGAAAGGCCGGCGAGGAGCCGGCGCAGACCACGAGCACAGGGGGACGGACCAATGACGGAAGCGGATCTCAGGACCGGCACCGCGGACGGCACCGCGGACGGCACCGCGGACGGCACCGCGGACGGCACCGCGGACGGCACCGCGGACGGCACCGCGGACGGCACCGCGGACGGTGCCGCGGAGCGGCTGCGGCGGTGGCGGATGGTGCTGGGCGGCGGCGAGGGCGACGGGACCGGCTGCGTGCTGAGCGGGCGGGACGCGGCGATGGACGGGGCGCTGGGCGCGCTGTACGGCGGTGGGCCGGGCGCCGCCGGCTCCCGCAGGACCGCGGGGGAGCGCTCCGCGGGGCTCGGCGGATCCGCGCCCAATGTCGCCCGCTGGCTCGGGGACATCCGTACGTACTTCCCCAGCTCGGTGGTCCAGGTCATGCAGCGCGACGCCATCACCCGGCTCGGCCTGTCCGCGCTGCTGCTGGAGCCGGAGATGCTGGAGGCCGTGGAGCCGGACGTCCACCTCGTCGGCACCCTGCTCTCCCTCAACAAGGCGATGCCCGAGACCACGAAGGAGACCGCGCGGGCCGTCGTCCGCAAGGTGGTCGAGCACCTGGAGAAGCGGCTCGCGACCCGCACCCGGGCCACCCTCACCGGCGCGCTCGACCGGTCCGCCCGGATCAGCCGCCCCCGCCACCACGACATCGACTGGAACCGCACGATCCGGGCCAATCTCAAGAACTACCTGCCCGAACACCGCACCGTCGTCCCCGAGAGGCTGATCGGCTACGGCCGGGCGGCGCAATCCGTCAAGAAGGAGGTGATCCTCTGCATCGACCAGTCGGGTTCCATGGCCGCCTCCGTCGTCTACGCCTCCGTCTTCGGGGCGGTGCTGGCCTCGATGCGGTCGATCGCGACCCGCCTGGTCGTCTTCGACACCGCCGTCGTCGACCTCACCGACCAGCTCGACGACCCCGTCGACGTGCTCTTCGGCACACAACTGGGCGGCGGCACCGACATCAACCGCGCCCTCGCGTACTGCCAGTCGAAGATCACCAGACCCGCCGACACCGTCGTCGTCCTGATCAGTGATCTTTACGAAGGCGGCATACGCAACGAGATGCTCAAGCGGGTCGCGGCGATGAAGAGCGCCGGCGTGGAGTTCGTGACCCTGCTCGCACTGTCCGACGAGGGCGCCCCGGCCTACGACCGGGAACACGCAGCTGCCCTCGCCGCGCTGGGCGCGCCCGCCTTCGCCTGCACCCCCGACCTGTTCCCGGAGGTGATGGCCGCGGCCCTGGAGAAGCGCCCCCTCCCGGTGGCGTGACGGGCGCCACCGCAAATCGGCAGATCGCACGAAGTTGCAGTTCAACCGTGAGGCGATCTGTGACAGGTATCACCGCTCAGGTGTGATCTGCGATTTAGGGACCTACGTCCCACGGGGATAACCTGCGGGACGGACATGCCGCGTCCACGGTCACCGTGTGCGCCTCCCTTGTGACAGCGCAGTCACGTTGCCCTCCGCGGCACGCCCACGCAGATAGCAGACAACCGCGAATCACTGCGAATCTTTGAAGACAAGGGACGGACGCGCGTGGACCTGTTCGAGTACCAGGCGAGGGACCTCTTCGCCAAGCACGGTGTACCGGTGCTGGCCGGTGAAGTGATCGACACGCCTGAGGCGGCGCGCGAGGCCACGGAGCGGCTGGGCGGCAAGTCGGTCGTCAAGGCGCAGGTGAAGGTCGGCGGCCGCGGCAAGGCCGGCGGCGTCAAGCTCGCCGCGACCCCGGACGAGGCCGTCGCCCGTGCGACGGACATCCTCGGCATGGACATCAAGGGCCACACGGTCCACAAGGTGATGATCGCCGAGACCGCTCCGGAGATCCTGGAGGAGTACTACGTCTCGTACCTCCTCGACCGCACCAACCGGACCTTCCTGGCCATGGCCTCGGTCGCGGGCGGCATGGACATCGAGCAGGTCGCCGAGGAGACCCCGGAGAAGCTCGCCAAGGTCCCGGTGAACGCCAACGAGGGCGTGACCATCGAGAAGGCCCGCGAGATCGTCGCCCTGGCGAAGTTCCCGGCCGAGGTCGCGGAGAAGGTCGCCGAGGTCCTCGTGACCCTGTGGGCGACCTTCATCGCCGAGGACGCGCTCCTCGTCGAGGTCAACCCGCTCGCGAAGGTCGCCAACGGCGACGTCATCGCGCTCGACGGCAAGGTCTCGCTCGACGAGAACGCCGAGTTCCGCCAGCCGGGTCACGAGGAGTTCGTGGACCACGCGGCCGCGAACCCGCTCGAGGCCGCCGCCAAGGAGAAGAACCTCAACTACGTCAAGCTCGACGGTGAGGTCGGCATCATCGGCAACGGCGCGGGTCTCGTCATGAGCACCCTCGACGTCGTCGCCTACGCCGGTGAGAACCACGGCGGCGTCAAGCCCGCCAACTTCCTGGACATCGGCGGTGGCGCCTCCGCCGCCGTCATGGCCAACGGTCTTGAGATCATCCTCGGCGACCCGGACGTCAAGTCCGTCTTCGTCAACGTCTTCGGCGGCATCACCGCGTGCGACGAGGTCGCCAACGGCATCGTCCAGGCGCTCCAGCTGCTGAAGGACAAGGGCGAAGAGGTCACCAAGCCCCTCGTCGTCCGTCTCGACGGCAACAACGCCGAGCTGGGTCGCAAGATCCTCTCGGACGCCAACCACCCGCTGGTCCAGCGCGTGGACACCATGGACGGTGCGGCCGACAAGGCCGCCGAGCTCGCGGCTGCGAAGTAAGGGCAGAGGTCACAGACTCACATGGCTATCTTCCTCAACAAGGACAGCAAGGTCATCGTCCAGGGCATGACCGGTGCCACGGGCATGAAGCACACCAAGCTGATGCTGGCTGACGGCACCAACATCGTCGGCGGCGTGAACCCGCGCAAGGCCGGCACGACCGTCGACTTCGACGGCACCGAGGTCCCGGTCTTCGGCTCCGTCGCCGAGGCGATGGAGAAGACGGGCGCCAACGTCTCCGTCCTCTTCGTCCCGCCGGCCTTCGCCAAGGCCGCCGTGGTCGAGGCGATCGACGCCGAGATCCCGCTGGCCGTCGTCATCACCGAGGGCATCGCGGTGCACGACTCCGCCGCCTTCTGGGCGTACGCGACCGCCAAGGGCAACAAGACGCGGATCATCGGCCCGAACTGCCCGGGTCTGATCACCCCCGGCCAGTCCAACGCCGGCATCATCCCGGGCGACATCACCAAGCCCGGCAAGATCGGTCTCGTGTCCAAGTCCGGCACGCTGACCTACCAGATGATGTACGAGCTGCGCGACATCGGCTTCACCTCCGCCGTCGGCATCGGTGGCGACCCGGTCATCGGCACCACGCACATCGACGCCCTGGAGGCCTTCGAGGCCGACCCGGACACCGAGCTGATCGTCATGATCGGCGAGATCGGCGGCGACGCCGAGGAGCGTGCGGCGGACTTCATCGCGAAGAACGTCACCAAGCCGGTCGTCGGCTACGTCGCGGGCTTCACCGCCCCCGAGGGCAAGACCATGGGCCACGCCGGCGCCATCGTCTCCGGTTCCTCGGGCACCGCGCAGGCCAAGAAGGAGGCCCTTGAGGCCGCCGGCGTCAAGGTCGGCAAGACGCCGACCGAGACGGCCAAGCTGGCGCGCGAGATCCTCGCCGCCCAGTAGTCGCCGCCGCGGCTCCGGCCGTACGCAGTGATGCTCGTGGCCCGCACCCTGTGAAGGGGTGCGGGCCACGCCCGTTTCCGGCTATTCCGGAACGGGGTGGATCCTGGCGGTGCCCGCGGACGGGTCGGTCCGCAGCTTGTCGTGCAGTTGGCGGCCCTGGTCGGTGAGCCGCTGGGGGCCGCTGAGCGGGGGCACGCCGGAGACGCTCGCGCCGGGGGAGTCCGGCGGCACGAACTGGGTCGGCGCGGTCACGGCCGTGTAGGCGGTCGCGACCGCGATGACCGCGGTCAGGCCGAGGGCCGCGCGGGTCCACCGCCGGGCCCGGTACTCGCAGGCGTTGCGCACCTCGGCGGCCGGGCGCGGCTGGAGCGGCACGGCCGGGCGCAGTGACCCCAGCCGTTCGCGCAGCAGCGCGGACTGCTTCTCGGGAGCGACGGCGGCCAGTTCGGGGATCCGGTCGGCGAGCTCGGCGTGGGCGTGGACCAGGCGGCTGCCGGCCGTGGGGGTGCTGGCCTCGGTCTCGGCGGCGGTGTCGGGCAGGTCGAGCCCGACGCCGTCGTAGAGCAGGACCGTGCGGCGGTGGGCGGGCGGCAGCGCGAGCATGGCGTCCAGCAGGATCCGGTCGGTGAGGGCGGCCGGGGGCTTGTCCGGGTCCCGGTGCGTGCGGCGCACGACGTGCCAGGGGGAGAGGGCGTGCTCGTACGCCGCCGCGCGCACCCAGCCCACCGGGTCGGGGTCGGTGGCGACCTCGGGCCAGCGCTGCCAGGCCTGGTGGAACGCCCGCTCGACGGACTCCAGGGCGAGGGCGTGGCGGCCGGTGAGGAGGTAGACCTGGCGGGCGAGGGCGCCGGCGGTACGGGCGTGGAGGCGGTCGAAGGCGGTCTCGGCCGCTGCCTCCGGCCCGGGTCCCGGGTCCGGGGGCCCGGTGTCCGCGGTGGCCTCGGGCGGCCCGCCGGCGACGGCCCCGGGTCCGCCGCCGACCGCCTCGGGCACCCCGCCGTCACCACCGGCGCCCGGGCCAGCCTGGGGCACTCGGCCGTCACCACCGGCGCTGCCGCCTGCGCCAGCCTGGGGGACTCGGCCGTCACCACCGGCGCTGCCGCCTGCGCCAGCCTGGGGGACTCGGCCGTCACCACCGGCGCTGCTGCCCGGGCCAGCCCCGGGGACTTCGTCGTCACCGCCAGTGCTGCCGCCCGGGCCCGGCTCGGGGGCCCCGCCGGTGCTCCAGCCCGGGCGGAGAGTGGCCGGGCCGCTGCCGCCGCCGGTCCTGACGGTGGCCTTGACCTCGTGCCGGGGCATCCCGGCCGGGGGTTTCGCGGCGCGCTTGACCGCGGCCTTGGGCCAGGTCTGCGAGCCCGCGGCCCGGCCCTGCCAGCCTCCGCCGAAGCCCCGCACCCCCCGCACCGCGGCCCCGGCCCGTGCCGCGTCATCCTCGGCGGTGGCGGCCATCTGGTCGGCCGTCAGGGCCCCGGGCGGCCCCGCGGCGGTGGCGGCCAGGGCGAACGTCCCCGGCTGGGCCGCCCCGGCGCCGGGCTGCTCGACGGCGGAGCCCGTCAGAGCCGGGGGCAGCCCGTCGGCCCCGGACTGTGCCGCGTCAGCGGCGGCGGCGGTGGTGCGGACGGCCGCCGCGGCGGTGGCCGACTCCTCGGCCGGGTGGGCCGGCTGGTCGGGCGTCAGGGGCGGCCCCGGTTCCGTGGACAGGCGGGACAGGAGCTCTGCGTACGCGTCGCGCTTGCGGCCGCGGGGGTCCGTGCGGCCCGTTTCCCAGGAGCGGACGGTCGTCGGGGTGACGCCGACCTGCTCCGCGACCTCCTCGTGGGTCAGGTCCGCCGCTTCGCGCAGGCGCCGGCGTTCCTTCGGGGTGGGGAGGACCGGCTCCGTGACGTCTTGTGTCATGCCACACTCCCCGCAACCCGGACGCCCTGAGCGAAAAAGTACATAAACGTATATTGAGCGACACCACGGGCATTCGCCTGTTACCCGCCCATAGCGCGTGTCGTTGGCACCATGGCGGGGTGACCCAAGTGACCGAACGCGGGACCCCGTTGCCGACGGCCTCGCGGGCCGCCGCCTGTGTGCTGGGCGGTGCAGTGGCCGCCGGACTCGGGCTCGGCTTCCTCGCCGTGCTCGTCATCGTGCTGTGGATCAGCTCCCCGTACCCCGACAGCGGCCCCGGCGGGGCCCTGCACCTGGCCGCCGGGCTCTGGCTGCTGGCCCACGGGACCGAGCTGATCCGGTACGAGACCCTGTCGGGGATGCCGGCACCGGTCGGCGTGACCCCGCTGCTGCTCGTCGTACTGCCCGCCCTGCTCATCCGCCGCGCGGCCCGGCTCGGGAGCGCCCCCGGCGAGCCCGGCGAGGAGGAGCTGCCCACCAGCGCCGTCTTCTCCGCCGTGCTGTGCGGGTACCTCGGGGTCGGGGCCCTCGCGACCGTGTACGCGGCCGGCGGCCCCATGCCCGCCGACCCGCTCAGCGCCGCCTGGCACCTCCCGCTGGTCGCGGCCCTCGCTGCCGCCGGCGGGGCGTGGGAGGCCCGGGGGCGCCCGCTCGGGCCGCTGCCCGCCTGGGCCCGGCGCCCCCGCTACGCACTCGCCCTGCGCGCCGGAGCCGGCGGGACCCTCGTCCTCCTGGGCGGCGGCGCCCTGCTCGTCGGATCCTCGCTCGCCTGGCACGGGGCGGAGGTCCAGGCGTCCTTCCTGTCGCTGACCGGCGTCTGGTCGGGCCGGTTCGCGGTACTGCTGCTCGCCGTCACCCTGATCCCGAACGCCATGGTCTGGGGCGCGTCCTACGCCCTCGGCCCCGGCTTCGCCCTCGGCACGGGAGCCGCCGCCACCCCGCTCGGCTTCGGCGGCTCGCCCGCGCTGCCCCGGTTCCCGCTGCTCGCGGCGCTGCCGCCGACGGGCCCGGGGACGCCGCTGACCTGGGCCGCGGCCGGGGTGCCGGTGGTGGCCGGGCTGGCGGTGGGCTGGTTCGCGGTACGCCGGGCGCGCGAGGTCTCGTACGGGGAGACGGCGCTCACCGCGGCACTGGGCTCGCTGGTCTGCGCGCTGGCGATGACCGGCCTCGCGGCGGCTTCGGCGGGGCCGATGGGCTCGCGCGAGCTGGCGAGCTTCGGGCCGGTGTGGTGGCAGACGGGCGCCGCCGCGCTGGGGTGGACCCTGGTGCTCGCGGTTCCGGTGGCGGTCACGGTGCACGCCTGGCGGAACCGGCCGGCCAGGGGCATGGCCGCCGAGGAGGACGACTGGCACGACAGCGGCGTACGGGAGATCCGCTGGGCGGCGCTGCGCCGCGCGGCGGGCACCCTGATCCCGGACTTCTCGTCGGCGAAGCCCGGTCCGGCGCCGGATCCCCAGCCTGTGGACACTCCGGCCGACCCGGCCCCGGCCCCGGCGAACGTTCCGGCGCCCAAGCCGCCCAAGCCGCCCAAGCCGCCCAAGCCGCCCAAGCCGCCCAAGCCGCCCAAGCCGCCCCGGACGGTGACCGTCCTGCCCGGCCTGAAGCTGGACCTGACCCCGATCCCGCTCCCGGCGAAGCCGCCCGTACCCGAGCCCGTACGCGAGTCCGTGCCCGGCCCCGTCCCGATGGTGACGGGCGCCCGCGTCCTGCCGCGCCGCAGACCGGAGTCCGGCTCCGGGACCGGGACCGGGACCGGCCCCGAGCCCTCCTAGCGCTGCACCTTCAGCATCTTGCCGATGACGTTGTCCGGAAGCAGGTCGTTGCACTGCAGCTCCGCCGTCTTCGTCAGGGCGTCGTCGCGGCAGACGTAGAAGTCCTTGTACGCGATCTGCAGCGCGTACGAGCTCAGTGCCAGCAGCACCGCCAGCGACGCGGTGACCAGGCCGCTCACCGCCGCCGTGCGCTGTGGCCGGGCGGCGGAGCCGAGGGCCGCGAGCCCGCCCTGGGCCGGCGCCGGGGCGGGAGCCGGCGCGCCGCCCTCCACGTCGTCGACGGAAGCCCGGGCGGCGGCCGGCGCCGGCACGTCCCGGAGCGCGCTGATCCCCCAGTACAGCGCGAGCGCACCCAGCAGCAGGCCCACCGACGGGATCCCGAAGATCCCGAAGAAGAAGCCCCACATGCCCGCCAGCAGCGCGTACCTCGCCCGCCGCTGGATCGGGTCGGTCGGATCCCAGCGCGCCGGTCCGCCCTCGCCCGGGCCCTGGCCCGGGCCCTGGCCGGGACCGGATCCCGGTTCCTCGCCCGGTCCCGGCCGGCCGCCGTCGGCGCCGCCCCGCGGCTGCCACGGCTGGTCGGGCCGGCCCTCCGGGGGAGCCGCGAAGGGGTTGTCGTCGGTCGAGGGGTCAGGCTGGCGGCGGTCCGGCATCGGGTGTGTTTCTTCCCCTGTGTCATGGACGTCGGTGGGACGTCGGCGGCCTGTTTGCGGCTTGTATGCCAGACGCTACCGCTCGGCCGTCCCCCCGTCCCTCGGGGGCCGTCCGGTGTGCCGGTATCGTTGCAGGCGGTCGGTGGCTTCGTATGGTCGCCCGTATATCGGCGACCTGAAGTTTCGTATGACCACACAAGACGAACGACGCATTCCCCGCGAGTTCCCCGCGAGAAAGGGCCTCCCATGGCCGCCTCCCGCCTGGTCGTGCTGGTCTCCGGTTCCGGCACCAACCTCCAGGCCCTGCTCGACGCCATCGACGCCCACCCCGGCGGAGCCGAGGGCTTCGGGGCCGAAGTCGTCGCCGTGGGGGCCGACCGCGAGAACATCGTCGGCCTGGAGCGCGCCGAGAAGGCGGGCATCCCCACCTTCGTGTGCCCGGTCAAGGCGTACGGCAGCCGCGAGGAGTGGGACGCCGCCCTCACCGAGGCGACCGCCACGCACGCGCCGGACCTCGTCGTGTCGGCCGGGTTCATGAAGATCGTGGGCAAGGGGTTCATCGACCGCTTCGGCGGCCGGTTCATCAACACGCACCCCGCCCTGCTGCCCGCCTTCCCCGGCGCGCACGGCGTACGGGACGCCCTCGCGTACGGCGCGAAGGTCACCGGCTGCACGGTCCACTTCGTGGACGCCGGCGTGGACACCGGTCCGATCATCGCCCAGGGTGTCGTCGAGGTCCGAGACCAAGAGGACGAAGCCGCTCTCCATGAGCGCATCAAGGAAGTCGAGCGCGAGCTGCTCGTCGATGTCGTGGGGCGCCTGGCCCGGCACGGCTACCGCATTGAGGGACGAAAGGTAACAATCCAGTGACCGCCGTAGAGAGCAACGACCCGACCACGACCCAGCGGCCGATCCGGCGTGCGCTCGTCAGTGTCTACGACAAGACGGGACTGGAAGAGCTGGCCCGCGGCCTGCACGAGGCGGGCGTCGCGCTCGTCTCCACCGGCTCCACCGC
Source organism: Streptomyces sp. NPDC051183 (assembly GCF_040682455.1). NCBI lineage: Bacteria > Bacillati > Actinomycetota > Actinomycetes > Kitasatosporales > Streptomycetaceae > Streptomyces > Streptomyces sp. NPDC051183. Next base: position 224,276 of record NZ_JBFBBA010000006.1, on the reverse strand, counting down.
CTCGAAGATCGCCGCGGCCGGGGTGCCCGTCACCAAGGTCGAGGAGCTGACCGGCTTCCCCGAGTGCCTCGACGGCCGGGTCAAGACCCTGCACCCGCGCGTACACGCCGGCATCCTCGCCGACCTGCGCCTGGAGGACCACCGCAACCAGCTCGCCGAGCTGGGCGTGGAGCCCTTCGACCTGGTGATCGTCAACCTCTACCCCTTCCTGGCCACCGTCCAGTCGGGCGCCACCCCGGACGAGTGCGTGGAGCAGATCGACATCGGCGGTCCGTCGATGGTCCGCGCCGCCGCCAAGAACCACCCCTCCGTGGCCGTCGTGACCAGCCCCGCCCGCTACGCCGACGTGATCGCCGCGGCCCAGGGCGGCGGCTTCGACCTCACCGCCCGCAAGCGCCTGGCGGCCGAGGCCTTCCAGCACACCGCCGCGTACGACGTCGCCGTGGCCTCCTGGTTCACGAACGCGTACGCCCCGGAGCCGGAGGCCGTACTGCCCGAGTTCCTGGCCGGCGCGTGGGAGCGCAAGTCGACCCTCCGCTACGGCGAGAACCCGCACCAGGCCGCCGCCCTCTACACCGACGGCCGGCCGGGCGGGCTCGCCAACGCCGAGCAGCTGCACGGCAAGGAGATGTCCTTCAACAACTACGTGGACACCGAGGCCGCGCGCCGCGCCGCCTTCGACCACGAAGAGCCCTGCGTCGCGATCATCAAGCACGCCAACCCGTGCGGGATCGCCATCGACACGGACGTCGCCGCGGCCCACCGCAAGGCGCACGCCTGCGACCCGCTGTCGGCCTTCGGCGGCGTCATCGCCGTCAACCGCCCGGTGACCGTCGAGCTCGCCGAGCAGGTCGCGGAGATCTTCACCGAGGTCATCGCCGCCCCCGCCTACGAGGACGGCGCGGTCGAGGTCCTGGCCAAGAAGAAGAACATCCGCGTCCTGAAGGTGGACGGCACCCCGCACCAGCCGGGTGACCTCAAGCCCATCTCCGGCGGCGTGCTGCTCCAGCAGAGCGACACGTTTGAAAAGGGAAGGGGCCAGGCCGAGGGCGACGACCCGGCCAACTGGACGCTCGCCACCGGCGAGGCGCTCTCCGCCGAGGAGCTCGCCGGGCTCGCCTTCGCGTGGAAGGCCTGCCGGGCGGTCAAGTCCAACGCGATCCTGCTCGCCAAGGACGGCGCCTCGGTCGGCGTCGGCATGGGCCAGGTCAACCGCGTGGACTCGGCGAAGCTGGCGGTCGAGCGGGCGGGTGCCGAGCGCGCGCAGGGCTCGTACGCCGCTTCGGACGCGTTCTTCCCGTTCCCCGACGGCTTGGAGATCCTGACGGCCGCGGGCATCAAGGCCGTGGTCCAGCCGGGCGGTTCGGTCCGCGACGAGCAGGTGATCGAGGCCGCCAAGGCGGCGGGCGTGACGATGTACTTCACCGGGACCCGGCACTTCTTCCACTGAGTCCGGCAGGTACCCGCAGACGGCGAAGGCCGCGTCCCGCAGCAGTGCGGGGCGCGGCCTTCGCCGTCCGGTCCGGTGGCGCGGGCGTCAGTAGCGCGGGCGGTTGAACCAGACGGTCGCGCTGCTGTTGACCATGGAAGCGAAGATGATCACGCTGATGGTCAGGCCGATGGCGGCGCTGAAGAGCACGGGCGCGACCACCGCGGAGTGCTCGAAGTCGGAGGCGTTGACGCCCAGGTTCCCGAGGCTGCCGAGGATGCCCAGCGTCCCGTAGATGATCGTCGTGACGCGCACCCCGTTGCGGCCCTTGGCGAAGCGGGCGCCGAGGATGATCGGCACGAGGGCGAAGGCGGCGGCCGCGGCGCCGATGGCGATGATGAGTCCGCCCGTGAGGTCGCCGCTCGTGTTCGACACCGTCGTGGAGAGCGCGACACCGGAGAAGATCGCGAAGGCGGCGACGAGCAGCTGGAGGCCGCCGATGATGAACAGGAAGACGCGCGCGGTCTTCATCAGGCCGGGCATCCGCATCTGCACCGGCATGCCGGGGTAGGCGCCGGGGACGACCGGGTACGGGGGGTGGCCCGGGTATCCGTGGGGAGCGGGGGCCTGCTGCGGGTAGGGGTAGCCGCCTTGCGGTGCCTGCTGCGGGTAGCCGTAACCGGGCTGGCCCTGCTGCTGCCCGTACGGGTTGTTCGGGTCGCCGAAACTCATGTGGGGTGTTCCTCCGTGGAAGTGCGGGGACGCACGGCACGCACGGAGGATCACTGCGTTCGGTATGCGGCCCGCCCCCCGGCACTGCCCGCGGCACTCTTTCGGCCATGGTCGTCGGGCCGGAGCGGACTTGTCCAGCCGCTGTGCGACCGGTCGGTGACTTGTTGTGCAAGTGCAATGAATCGCATGTTCAAGCCGGTGGGAGGACGCGACTGGAACCGGGGCCGCTCCATCCGGGAGGATGGGTCCATGACCGCCCAGATTCTCGACGGCAAGGCCACCGCAGCCGCGATCAAGTCCGAACTGACCGCCCGCGTGGCGGCGCTCAAGGCCCGGGGCATCACGCCCGGCCTCGGCACCCTGCTGGTCGGCGACGACCCGGGCAGCCGCTGGTACGTCAACGGCAAGCACAAGGACTGTGCCGAGGTCGGCATCGCCTCCATCCAGCGCGAACTGCCCGCGACGGCCTCCCAGGAGGACATCGAGGCGGTCGTGCGGGAGCTCAACGCCAACCCGGAGTGCACGGGCTACATCGTCCAACTCCCGCTTCCCAAGGGCATCGACACCAACCGCGTCCTGGAGCTGATGGCCCCGGAGAAGGACGCCGACGGCCTGCACCCGATGTCGCTGGGCCGGCTGGTCCTGAACGAGCCGGGGCCGCTGCCCTGCACCCCGTACGGGATCGTCGAACTGCTCCGCCACCACGGCGTGGAGATCAACGGCGCGCACGTCGTCGTCCTCGGCCGCGGCATCACCGTCGGCCGCTCCATCGGCCTGCTGCTCACCCGCAAGTCCGAGAACGCGACCGTGACGCTGTGCCACACCGGCACGCGCGACCTCTCCGGGCTGCTGCGCCAGGCCGACATCGTCGTCGCGGCGGCCGGTGTCCCGCACCTGGTCAAGCCGGAGGACGTGAAGCCGGGCGCGGCCGTGCTCGACGTCGGCGTCAGCCGCGACGAGAACGGCAAGATCGTCGGGGACGTGCACCCCGCGGTCGCCGAGGTGGCGGGCTGGATCTCCCCCAACCCGGGCGGAGTCGGCCCGATGACCCGGGCCCAGCTGCTCGTCAACGTCGTCGAGGCGGCCGAACGGACCGACACCAGTGCGGGCTGAACGCGCGGCGGACCCGGCCCCCGAGCGGGGCACGGGCGGGGGCGCCCCGAAGCCGGCGGCTTCGAAGCCGCCGGTCTCGAAGTCGCCGGTCTCGAAGTCGCCGGTCTCGAAGCCGGTGGGCCCTGCGGCCCCGGCGCCCGCGGCGCCCGCCGCAGCCGCCGGGCGCGCGGCCGCCGAGTCCGGCGCGGCGAAGTCCCGGCGCTTCCCGTCCATCACCCGGGACACGGCCCGCCCCGAGGGCGGTGGCCGGGCCGCGCCCGGGGACGCCCCCGCGCCGGCTCGCCAGTGGCCGATGCTCGCCGTGCTCACGGCGACCGCGGCCGGGCTGCTGTCCACCGCGATGGGCCACCCGCGGGTCGGCTGCCTGCTGATCGGCATCGCCCTGATCGCGGCGGCGGTGCTGCGCCGGATACTGCCGTCCGTGGGCATGCTCGCGGTGCGCTCCCGCTTCACGGACATGGTCACGTACGGCCTGCTGGGCGTGGCGATCACGCTGCTCGCGCTCGTCATGGAGCCCAAGCCGCTGCTCAACATCCCGTTCCTGGAGAGCGCGGTCCGCTTCACCGTCCGCTGAGCCGCCGTGTCCACCGGGTGAACCCGGAGCCCCCGAACCGGGCGGATCTTCCGGGTGAAACGGCCCCCGAACTGCCGGAACACATGGGGAATCGGGCCGGTGGACCTTCGAACGGCCGGTCCGTGTGCCACGCACCACACGGACCGGGGGGTTGGCCCGGTCCCGGGTCGGATAGCCTGACCGCGGATGTCTCTTCACGTCAAGATTCACAGGGTCGGGGAGCGGCGTCCTCCCAGCACATGGGGCGGGGACGCCCCACCGCCAGCTGTCTAACGGAGAAGGCCATGACCCGCACTCCCGTGAATGTCACCGTCACCGGCGCCGCCGGCCAGATCGGCTACGCGCTGCTCTTCCGCATCGCGTCCGGCCACCTGCTCGGCGCGGACGTGCCGGTCAAGCTCCGTCTTCTGGAGATCCCCCAGGGCATGAAGGCCGCTGAGGGCACCGCCATGGAGCTCGACGACTGCGCCTTCCCGCTGCTGAAGGGCATCGACATCTTCGACGACCCGAACGCGGGCTTCGAGGGTGCGAACGTCGCCCTGCTCGTGGGCGCGCGCCCGCGCACCAAGGGCATGGAGCGCGGTGACCTGCTCTCCGCCAACGGCGGCATCTTCAAGCCGCAGGGCGCCGCGATCAACGCGCACGCCGCGGACGACATCAAGGTCCTGGTCGTGGGCAACCCGGCCAACACCAACGCGCTCATCGCGCAGGCCGCCGCCCCGGACGTACCGGCCGAGCGCTTCACCGCGATGACCCGCCTGGACCACAACCGCGCGATCTCGCAGCTCGCGCAGAAGACCGGCGCCGACGTCTCCGACATCAAGCGTCTGACCATCTGGGGCAACCACTCGGCCACCCAGTACCCGGACATCTTCCACGCGGAGATCGCCGGCAAGAACGCCGCCGAGGTCGTCAGCGACGAGCTGTGGCTCGCCGACACCTTCATCCCGACCGTCGCCAAGCGCGGCGCCGCGATCATCGAGGCCCGTGGCGCGTCCTCCGCCGCCTCGGCCGCCAACGCCGCCATCGACCACGTGCACACCTGGGTCAACGGCACCGCCGCGGGCGACTGGACCTCGATGGGCATCCCGTCGGACGGCTCCTACGGCGTCCCGGAGGGCATCATCTCCTCCTTCCCCGTCACCACCAAGGACGGCAAGTACGAGATCGTCCAGGGCCTGGACATCAACGAGTTCTCCCGTGCGCGCATCGACGCGTCCGTGGCGGAGCTCGTCGAGGAGCGCGACGCGGTCCGCGAGCTCGGCCTGATCTGATCCACCGCTCCACCTGATCCACCGCTTCACCGCTTCACCGCTTCACCGCTTCACCGCTTCACCGCTTCACCCAGAACGCCCCGGCGGGCCCCGCCGGGGCGTTCTGGCGCATTCGCCCCTGTCGGTCTCCCCCGCGGTGGCTTAATTTGTGCCGGTGACACGACCGCCCCTGCCCGGCAGGCCCCCCGTGGACCCTGCCTCCAGCGAGGCGGGCCGGCTGCTGTGCGCGGGCACCTACCTCGACCGCGCCTTCCGCGACCGGGTCATCGAGGAGCTGTACGTCCACTCCGAGCGGATCGTGGCGCCCTCGTACGGCTTCGACGCGTCCCGGGTCCTCGCCCACGCGCTGCGCGCCCGACGCGTCGAACTCGGCTGGGCCGCGCTCGTCCTGACGCTCTGGACGCTCGCCCAGCTGCTGCTGGAACCGGTCGTGCTGCTCCTGCTGCCCTGCCTGGGCCTGACCCTGACGGACCGGCTGATGCGCAGGACGGCCGGTCGGGGGGTGTGGCACGTGCTCGCCCGGCTGCTCCACAACGGCGCCCGGGTGCTGCTGGCCGGCACCGTGCTCTTCGTCGCGCTGCCCGGCCCGGTGGCGCGGTCGACCTGGCTGCCGCCGGTGGCACCGGCCGGGGTGGCCGGGCTCGGTGCGGTGGGCATCCTCGCCCTGATCGGGTACGCCGCCGAGATGCGCCACATGCACGTGGCCAGGATCCTCGGGAGCGAACTCACCCCCCAGCGCTATGCGGCGATGGCCTTCGAGACCACCGGCCACGGCAACAACGGGACCCGCTTCCCCAGGGTTCGGGCGCGCATCCGCCGCGAGCAGCACCAGGCGATGATCCTCTACAACGTGACGAACCCGATGTGCGGGGCAGGACGGCCCTTCCGCGCCTGGAGCCTGTCCGGGCTGGAACTGCGGCCGCGCACCGACCTGCCCGCCTCCGGGCGGCCGACGCCGTTGGACAACACGCGGGTCCTCGGCTCGATCACCGAGGGACTCGAAGGGCTGAGGGTCCCCGGCCCCAAGGGCTCTCCGCAGGTCGAGGCGGCAGTGCTGGACCGGCTGCGTGAACTCGTCATCGAGGAGTGCGTCTTCCTGCCCGCTCAGGGACTGCCGCACCGCGACGCGGCGCCGTACGAACCGCAGGCCATGGCCCAGCACTGCCGGGATGCCATCGAGGAGGCCGGCGAGAGGCGGCGCCACTACCTGCGCATACGCGTGAGCGCCTGGGACGAGGGAATGGTCCTGACCGTGTTCGTACGGGTCCACACCCACGGCGGGATGCTCATGGTGGAGTTCGCCCCGCACGTGCTGCTGCCCGTCCGCACGCTCTTCCAGTCCGCCGACGCGATCGCCGCCCGCTACCGCGCGGAGAGCGTCCTGCGCCGGGTGCTGCGCTCACTCGCCCGGGCCCCGCACTCGGTCGGTGACGCCCTGATCCTGCTGGTCCAGGCACAGGGCAGTACCTGGCGCCTGGCCACGGAGACCTCCGACGGGCCGTACCAGATGATCGGCCCCGAGGCCTCCGTCCGGGAGCTAGGCTCCGAGCAGCAGGCCTCGATCTTCCACGAGATGGACATCGAACGCTTCCTGAAGGCGATCCAGGAGCGGGTGGTGGGCGGTGTCAGCAAGGCGCTGCACGAAGCGGGCTGGCAGACCGAGGAGTTCGAGCGGCAGACCATCCGGGTGGAACCGGGAGCCGTGTTCATCCAGTCCGTGAACAACAGTTCCTTCGGCATCGGAGGGACCAGCCACAACAGCACGACCAACCATCACGGAGACAGGGGGACAGGCCATGGCGCCTGAGGCAGAGGGCCGCGGCCCGTCCGTACACCTGGGCAACGTCGACCGCAGCAGCTTCAGCATCGGCGGCTCCGGAAACCACAACAGCGTGGTCAACCACGGCGGTTCCGCCCCCGTGCCCGACGCGGCGTACGAGGAACTGCGCACCGCCATCGCGGAACTGCGCGCCGACCTCGCCCGGCTCACCCCGCGCGCCGAGGTCGAGGTGCTGGAGGCGGAGCTGGCCGGTGCCGAGGACGAGCTGGCCGCCTCCGGCACCGCCGGCGTCGGCCGGCTGTCCCGGGTGCGGGACGCGCTCGCCTCGGCGGGCGGTGTCGTGGAGCTGCTGGCCTCCGGGGGCGCGGTGCTCGGGGCCGTCACGCAGTTGCTGGGCGGATGACGGTGCGGGCGGGTCAGACCTTGTGGGAGCCCGCCTTGTAGTGGCCCGGGACCATGCGGGTGGTGACGCCGAAGCGGTTCCAGACGTTGATCGTCGCGATCAGGGCGATCAGGTGGGCGAGCTCCTGCTCCCCGAAGTGCTTCGCGGCCCGCTCGTACACCTCGTCCGGCACGAAACCGTCGGTCAGTACGGTCACGGCCTCCGTCAGCTCGATCGCCGCGAGCTCCTTCTCGGTGTAGAAGTGGCGCGACTCCTCCCAGGCGCCGAGCAGGACGATCCGCTCCACGCTCTCGCCCGCCGCCAGCGCGTCCTTGGTGTGCATGTCCAGGCAGAACGCGCAGTGGTTGAGCTGCGAGGCGCGGATCTTGACCAGCTCGATCAGGGTGGGATCCAGGCCCTTCCTGGAGGCGACCTCCAGGGCGTAGACGGCCTTGTAGACCTCGGGGGCGGCCTTGGCCCACTGCATGCGGGGGGCCTGTTCGGGGGCGGTCTCGGCGTGGTGCTGGTGTGTGGTCATGGCTCCACCCTACGAACCAGGCGGACCGCCGATATGGTCCATATCCATGACGGATTCTTGGGCCACTTTCGGCGCGGACCTGCACCTGGAGCTCACCGCGGGGCGCGGCCTGCGGGCCGGGCTCGCGGAGTCGCTGCGCGAGGCCGCGCGCAGCGGCCGCCTCGCCCCGGGGACCCGGCTGCCGTCCTCGCGCTCGCTCGCCGCGGACCTCGGGATCGCCCGCAACACGGTCGCGGAGGCGTACGCCGAACTCGTCGCCGAGGGCTGGCTCACCGCCCGCCAGGGCTCCGGGACTCGGGTCGCGCAGCGGGCGCGGCCGCGGCGGGCCGCGACGGCCGCCGCCGCACGCCGCCCCGCGCGGCCGGGGTCCTCGTACAGCCTGCTGCCGGGCACCCCGGACCTGGGCGGCTTCCCGCGCGCGGCCTGGCTCTCGGCGGCCCGGCGGGCGCTGACCGACGCCCCGAACGAGGCCTTCGGGTACGGGGCCGATCCGCGCGGGCGCGTGGAGCTGAGGGAGGCGCTGGCCGGGTACCTGGCGCGGGCGCGCGGGGTGTACGCGGACCCGGAGCGGATCGTGCTCTGCGCGGGCTTCGTGCACGGGCTGACGCTGCTCGCACGGGTGCTCCGGGCACGGCGGGTCCGGGAGGTGGCGGTGGAGGGGTACGGGCTGGACATCCACTGGGACCTGCTCGCCGGGGCCGGGCTGCGGACCCGCGCGATGGGCGTGGACGGCGCGGGGGCCCGTACGGGCGAGGTGCCCGCGGAGGCCGGCGCGGTGCTGCTGACGCCGGCGCACCAGTTCCCGACGGGCGCGGCGCTCACTCCCGAGCGGCGGACGGCGGTGGTGGACTGGGCCAGGACCACCGGCGGGCTGGTGCTGGAGGACGACTACGACGGCGAGTTCCGCTACGACCGCCAGCAGGTCGGGGCGCTGCAAGGCCTGGACCCGGACCGGGTGGTGTACCTCGGCACGGCCAGCAAGTCGCTGGCGCCGGGGCTGAGGATGGGCTGGATGGTGGTCCCGCCGTCCGTGCTGGACGAGGTGCTCGCGATGAAGGGCCGGACCGACTGGACCTCCAGCGCGCTGGAACAGCTCACCCTCGCGGAGTTCATCCGCTCCGGCGCCTACGACCGGCACGTGCGCGGGATGCGGATGCGCTACCGGCGGCGGCGCGACGAGCTGGTCGCCGCCGTCTCGGACCGGGTGGAGGTCTCGGGCATCGCGGCGGGGCTGCACGCGGTGCTGGACCTGCCGCCGGGGAGCGAGCGGGAGGTCCTGCGGTCGGCGGCCTGGCAGGACCTGGCCCTGCACCCGTTGTCGTTCTTCCGCCATCCCGACGCGGCCGTCCCGCCCCGCGAGGCGCTGGTCGTCGGGTACGGGACCCCGCCGACCAGCGCCTGGTCGCCGACCCTGGCCGCGCTGGTGGCGACGCTGCCGCTGCCCTAGTCGCTGCCGGGCTCGTCGCCGGGCTCGTCGCCGGGCTCGTCGTCGGGCCGGTCGCCGGGCTCGTCCTGCGCGGGCTGCGAGGGCTCTTCCTCCTCGGGCGGAAGTATCTGGAGGATCTGGCCGGACGACGTCCTGAGGTAGCGGATCCCGGCGTCGCCGTCGACCGCGGGCGGGGAGATCTGGGCGCGGAGCTGTTCCTGGCGCGTCGCCACCGACGTGCCGAAGTCGTGCCAACGGCCCTTGAGCTCGACCTGGGTGAGGCGTTCGGTCAGTTCGGTCACGATCGCCTCGGCCTCCTCCAGCTGATGGACCTGCGACTCCATGAACCGCCGCAGTGCGGCGTAGGGATTGGCGGGATCGGCGAGCGCCAGCGCCGCCCCGTCGGCAACCATGGCCTTGCGCCGGATCGCGATCGCCGCTCGCGCCAGGTGGAGCTCCCGGACGAAGTGGTCGGTCTCCTTCGTCGTGCCGCCGAGGGCCTCCTCCAGGCGGCGGTAGTCGACCTTGCCGTCGTCGTCCACCAGCTCGTCGATGACGCCGCGGTGCTTCTCCAGGAACTGCCGGGAGCGGTGGAACTCGTCGTACGCGCCCTTCAGGGCGAGTTCGAGATGCGGATCGCGGCCGTCGAGCATCAGGCTGATCGCGCGGGACAACTGGTCGTCGGCGGATCGCTGGTCCTTGATCCGCTCGACGTAGTGGCGTTCCTCCTGGCGGCGCAGGCCGGCCTCGACCCGGCGCTGGTGCGCCCGCTGTTCGCGTTGGGCCACCATGTCCAGCGCCATGACGGTTCCGGCGACGGCCAGCACCGGCCAGCCCGCCGCGATCGCTCCGCCGGCGGCTACGGGCTTCAGCACGGCATGTGCCGTCTTGCCGTCGGTGCGGGAGAACCCTCTGAACCCGGAGGTTCCGACGGCCTTGACGAGCTCCGCGCCCTTGGGCAGCACCACCCGGAACAGCGTCGGGCCCTTCGGGTTGACGGCCTCCACGATCCCGGCCAGCGCCTGCTGAGCCGTCGCGTTCACGGGCACGGTCCGGAACTTCGCGATCTCCGGCTCGCCGACCGGGTAGTACTCGACGGCCACCGGCGCCGCTGCGGCTTCGAGCGCGTCCCAGATCGCGGCGGAGGTCGAGCCGGAGGCCCGGAGCACGTCCTCGGGCACCAGGAGCCCCGCCGCGGGGAGCTCGGGCCGGGCCTCGGCCACTGCCGTGGTGCCCGGGGCGGTGGCGGCGCCGCGGGAGGATCGGCGCATCAGCCACGCGGCGGCGAGCACCGCGATCGCGACGACGGCGATCAGCGCAACGGGTATGGACATCAAGCCGGGTCACGTCCTCGGGCAGGCTGCGGTGGTTGCATCGAGCCGCGCGAGCATAGCGAGCCACCCGGCACTTCAGGGGCGGATCAGTGCCCTCGGACCGGCTCCTGCCGCGGGCTCTGCTCCGGGAGTTCGCCGAAGCGGGCCAGGGCCAGGGCTCCGGCGACGGCCACCGCGAAGCCCGCCACGGCCAGCCAGGTCAGGCCCTCGCGGGTGCGGTCCCCGAGCCAGGCCACGCCCACCGCCGCCGGGCCGATCGTCTCGCCGAGCACCAGCCCGGCGGTCGCCGCCGTCACCGAGCCGCGCTGCAGGGCCGAGGTGAGCAGCAGGAACGCCGCGCCGCCGCCCAGCAGCAGTGCGTACAGCGCCGGGTTCGCGAGCGACGGCCCGTCGATGAGGCGGACGGCCACCTCCACCACCCCGAAGCCCGTGCCGGCCGCCAGGCCCAGCACCAGGGCCCGGGCCCGGTCCGGCAGCCCGCCCGACACCGCTCCCACCAGCAGCACGAGCCCCGCCACGCCCAGCAGGCCCAGCTTCAGCGCCAGGGAGCCCTTGCCGGAGCCCTCCTCCCCGGACGCCAGACCCAGCATGAGCAGCCCCGCGCAGACCACCGCGACCGCGCCCCACTCGTTCGCGCGCAGCCGTACGCCCAGCAGCCGCGCCGCGACCACCGCGGTGACCGCGAGACTGGCCGCCAGCGCCGCCCCCACCGTGTAGATCGGGACGTGCCGCAGCGCCACGATCTGGAGCACGAAGCCGACCCCGTCCAGCCCGAGGCCCGCGAGGTACCGCCACTGGCGCAGGGCCCGCAGCAGCAGCGCGGTGTCCACGCCCGAGCCGGTTCCGGGCTCCGCCGCGCGGGCGGCCACCGCCTGGAGGACCGAGGCCGTACCGAAGCAGACCGCCGCACCGAGTGCGCAAATCATCCCAATGAGCACGAACTGACTCTAAGTCACCGGTGTGACGAGGGCATGACGGCGGCTGGATTCCATCGGTCCGGACCACCGCTCTAGTCTGTCGGGAGCACGCCACTAGGGGAGCCGCCACAGATGGACATCAGCAACAAGAACCAGCGCCGGATGCGCTCCGGCACCGTAGCGCTCGGCGGCATGGGCCTGCTCGCAGCGGCCCTGGTGGCCTGCGGCAGCAGCAACGAGCCCGACAAGCGCTGCGCCGACCGCGCAACGCTCGACAAGCTGAACACCAAGGAGTGCAAGAGCGGCGGCCGCGGCTCGTACTACTACGGCGGCAGCGTCGTCAACAACAAGGTCACCGGCGGCAGCTTCGACAAGTCCGCCGTCACCCGCGGCGGCATCGGCGGCAGCAGCACCGGCTCCAGCGGCGGCTGACCCCCGATGAAGCGCCACACCATCGAGCCCCGCCCGGACTGGCAGCGCATCGTCGAGGAGCAGGGGCTCATCTACCCCCTCACCCGCTACCCCGACGACTCCCTGCGCCCCTACTGGGACGAGAGCGCGTACTACTCCTTCTCGCTCCCCGAGGTCGAGGCGCTGGAGAACGTCGTCGAGGAACTGCACGCCATGTGCCTGGCCGCCGCCGCGCACATCGTCGAGCACGACCGCTTCGCGGACCTCGGCATCACCGACGCGAAGCTCGCCGGACGCATCCGCGAGTCCTGGCGGCGGCGTGCGGAACAGCCCTCCCTGTACGGCCGTTTCGACCTGCGCTACGACGGCTCCGGCAGCCCGGCCAAACTCCTGGAGTACAACGCCGACACCCCGACCTCCCTGGTGGAGGCGGCGAGTCCGCAGTGGTTCTGGATGGAGGAACGGTTCCCCGGCGCCGACCAGTGGAACTCCCTCCACGAGCGCCTCGTCGACGCCTGGCGCCGGCAGTCGGAGCTGCTCCCGACCGGCCCGCTGCACTTCGCGCACTCCGAGACCGACGAGCTCGGCGAGGACCTGATGACGGTCGCCTACCTCCAGGAGACCGCCGAGCAGGCGGGCCTGGAGACCGAGTCGATCTCCGTCGAGCAGATCGGCTGGGACAGCCTGTCCGGCCGGTTCGTGGACCAGAAGCTCCGCTTCATCCGCAGCTGCTTCAAGCTCTACCCGTGGGAGTGGCTGGCCGCCGACGAGTTCGGCCCGCAGGTCCTCGGCACGTACGACCACGGCGGCGGCTCCGGCACGACCGCGTGGATCGAGCCGCTGTGGAAGATGCTGCTGTCCAACAAGGCGCTGCTGGCGATCCTGTGGGAGCTCTTCCCGGAGCACCCGAACCTGCTGCCCGCCTACCTCGACGGACCGCGCGAGCTCGCCGACACCGGCGGCCAGGGGTACGTCGCGAAGCCGCTGCTCGGCCGCGAGGGCGCCGGCGTGACCCTGCACCCGGCGGACGGGAGCGGCGAGCCGTTCGTCCCGGCCGAGGGGGAGGCGTACTGCTTCCAGGGCCTGGCCCCGCTGCCCGACTTCGACGGCAACCGGGTGGTGCTCGGCGCGTGGGTCGTCGAGGACGAGTCGGCGGGGCTCGGCATCCGGGAATCGGCGGGGCCGGTCACGGACGAGTACGCCCGCTTCCTGCCCCACGTCATCCTCTGACGGCCGAGGCCGTCTAGTCGGCGGCGAGGACCGACCGGAGCCGGTCCAGGCCCCAGTCCAGGTCCTCCTTGCTGATGACCAGCGGCGGCGCGATCCGGATCGTCGACCCGTGGGTGTCCTTCACCAGCACCCCGAGCTCCATCAGCTTCTCGGAGATCTCCCGGCCCGTCCCGCGCGCCGGGTCGATGTCGATGCCCGCCCACAGCCCGCGTCCCCGTACGGCCGTCACCGCGCCCCCGCCCACCAGCAGGTTCAGCTCCCGGTGCAGATGGTCGCCGAGCTCGGTGGCGCGCTGCTGGTACTCGCCGGTCCGGAGCATCGCGACGACCTCCAGGGCCACGGCGCAGGCCAGCGGGTTGCCGCCGAAGGTCGAGCCGTGCTCGCCCGGCCGGAACACGCCGAGCACGTCCCGGTCGGCGACGACCGCCGACACGGGCACGACCCCGCCGCCGAGGGCCTTGCCGAGGATGTACACGTCGGGGACGACGTCCTCGTGCTCGCAGGCGAAGGTCTTCCCGGTGCGGCCGAGGCCCGACTGGATCTCGTCCGCCATGAACAGGACGTTCCGCTCGCGCGTCAGTTCCCGTACGCCGCGCAGGTACCCGGCGGGCGGTACGAGGACCCCCGCCTCGCCCTGGATCGGCTCCAGCAGCACGGCCACGGTGTTCTCGGTGACGGCCGCGGCGAGCGCGGTGAGGTCCCCGTACGGGACGATCTCGAAGCCCGGGGTGTACGGGCCGAAGTGGTCGCGGGCGTCGTGGTCGGTGGAGAACGAGACGATCGTCGTCGTCCGGCCGTGGAAGTTGTCGGCCGCGACCACGATCTTGGCGTGGCCGTCCGGGACGCCCTTGACCTCGTAGCCCCACTTGCGGGCGGTCTTGACGGCCGTCTCCACGGCCTCGGCGCCCGTGTTCATGGGCAGCACCATCTCCTTGCCGCACAGCGCGGCGAGCTCGGTGCAGAAGTCGGCGAAGCGGTCGTGGTGGAAGGCGCGGGAGGTGAGGGTGACCCGCTCCAGCTGGGCGCGGGCCGCGTCGAGGAGGCGGCGGTTTCCATGGCCGAAGTTGAGGGCCGAGTAGCCGGCCAGCATGTCCAGGTACCGGCGGCCCTCCACGTCGGTCATCCACGCGCCTTCCGCGGTCGCGACGACGACGGGCAGCGGGTGGTAGTTGTGCGCGCTGTGCGCGTCGGCGGAGCGGATGGCATCAGCAGTTGTCGACACGGGGTCTCCGATCGTCCGTCAGGCCTGTGACGAGGGTGGCGTCACTTTCCATCCTCGCTCGTACAGCGGACGGAGAAACCTTTCTTGTGGCGCGCCCGCTAAGGTGGGCCGTACGCACGGCAACTGGCGCACGGAGAACCAACTCCGGGGGAGTCGTGCGCGCACGACCGCATACAGGGCCGCTCGCCTGGGCCTCGCGGGGACGAACCGACATCGACCCCGGAGGAGCCGCCATGACCGCGCGCCAGCCGTCCGCCCATCCCGCCCTTTTCGCGACCGACCCCGAACTGGCGTCGTTCGTACAGGCGGAGGAATCCCTGCAGGCCGAGACCCTGCGCCTGATCCCCAGCGAGAACTACGTGTCCGCGGCGGTGCTGGAGGCCTCCGGCACGGTGCTGCAGAACAAGTACAGCGAGGGCTACCCCGGCCGCCGGTACTACGAGGGCCAGCAGAACATCGACCGCGTCGAGGCACTGGCCGTCGAGCGCGCCAAGGGCCTGTTCGGGGTGGACCACGCGAACGTGCAGCCGTACTCCGGCTCGCCGGCCAACCTGGCGGTGTACCTGGCCTTCGCGAAGCCCGGCGACACCGTGATGGGCATGGCCCTGCCGATGGGCGGCCACCTCACCCACGGCTGGGGCGTCTCGGCGACGGGCTCCTGGTTCCGGGGCGTGCAGTACGGGGTCTCCGCCGGGACGGGGCTCATCGACTACGACGCGGTGCGCGACCTCGCGCTGGCCGAGCGGCCGAAAATCATCTTCTGCGGCGGCACCGCGCTGCCCCGGACGATCGACTTCGCGGCCTTCGCGTCCATCGCCGAGGAGGCGGGCTCGGTCCTGGTCGCGGACGTGGCGCACATCGCCGGCCTGATCGCGGGCGGCGCCCACCCCTCGCCGGTGCCGCACGTGGACGTGGTGTCCACCACCACCCACAAGACCCTGCGCGGCCCGCGCGGCGCGATGCTGATGTGCCGCGCGGAGCACGCGAAGGCCATCGACAAGGCCGTGTTCCCGGGCCTCCAGGGCGGCCCGCACAACCAGACGACCGCCGGCATCGCGGTCGCGCTGCACGAGGCGGCGCAGCCGTCGTTCGTGACGTACGCGCACGCGGTGGTGGCCAACGCCAAGGCCCTGGCCGAGGCGCTCCTGGCCCGGGGCTTCGACCTCGTGTCGGGCGGAACGGACAACCACCTGATCCTGATGGACCTGACGTCGCGGGACGTCCCCGGCAAGGTCGCCGCGAAGGCGCTGGACCGCGCGGGCATCGTGGTCAACTACAACACCGTGCCGTTCGACCCGCGCAAGCCGTTCGACCCGTCGGGCATCCGGATCGGCACGCCGTCGCTCACTTCCCGTGGGCTCGGGGTGGACCACATGCCGGTGGTGGCGGACTGGATCTCGCGCGCCGTCGACGCGGCGGCGAAGTCGGACGAGCCGGCCCTGGCCGCGATCCGCGCGGAGGTCACGGACCTGATGGCCGCCTTCCCGGCCCCGGGTCTCCCGCTGTCCTGACCCCGCGGCCCGGCTGCTGGGGGCGCTGCCCCCAGACCCCCGCGCCTCGAACGCCGGCGAGGCTGGATCTTTCAGCCCCGCCGGCGATTGAGGCGCGGGTGTGGGCAGTGCCCGCGAAGCCCCGCGCAGCGGCATCCCCCCGTGGCCTGAACGGAAAGCGGTCGCTCGGCCGGGGCAGGATCCGGACGCGCCGCTACTGTCCGGTACTCGGGCGGAGCCCCGGCGCGGGGCCGGGCGCGGGGTGCGGCCCCGGACGCGCCGGGCCCCGCGACCCGCACGGATCCGGCCAGCGCGCGGACAGAGTCCCGCCCCGCACCTGAGAGAATGAAGCCATGGCTTCTGATCGTCCTCGCGCGCTCTCCGGCATCCAGCCCACCTCCGGTTCGTTCCACCTCGGGAACTACCTCGGAGCCATCCGCCAGTACGTGGCCCTGCAGGAGACGCACGACGCCTTCTACATGGTCGTCGACCTGCACGCGATCACCATGCCGCAGGATCCGAAGGACCTCCGCGCGAACACCCGCCTCTCCGCCGCGCAGCTGCTCGCCGCCGGCCTGGACCCCGAGCGCTGCACGCTCTTCATCCAGAGCCACGTCCCCGAGCACGCGCAGCTCGGCTGGGTCATGAACTGCATCACCGGCTTCGGCGAGGCCAGCCGGATGACCCAGTTCAAGGACAAGTCCGCCAAGCAGGGCGCGAACAACGCCACCGTCGGCCTGTTCACGTACCCGATCCTCCAGGTCGCCGACATCCTGCTCTACCAGGCGAACGCCGTGCCCGTCGGCGAGGACCAGCGCCAGCACATCGAGCTGACCCGCGACCTCGCCGAGCGCTTCAACCAGCGCTTCGGCAACACCTTCACCCTCCCCGCGGCGCACATCGTCAAGGAGGTCGCGAAGATCTACGACCTCCAGGACCCGTCGATCAAGATGTCGAAGTCGGCGTCGTCCCCCAAGGGCCTGATCAACCTCCTCGACGAGCCCAAGGCCACCGAGAAGAAGATCAAGAGCGCGGTGACCGACACCGAGGCCGTGATCCGTTTCGACGCCGTGGAGAAGCCCGGCGTCAGCAACCTGCTCACGATCTACTCCACTCTCACGGGCGAGACGATCCCCGCTCTGGAGGCCCAGTACGAGGGCAAGGGCTACGGCGCGCTGAAGACCGACCTGGCCGGAGTGATGGTCGATTTCGTCACACCGTTCAAGCAGCGCACCCAGGAGTACCTGGACGACCCGGAGACCCTGGACTCCTTGCTGGCCAAGGGCGCGGAGAAGGCTCGGGCGGTCGCGGCGGAGACCCTCGCGCAGGCCTACGACAGGCTCGGACTCCTCCCCGCGAAGCACTGAGCGACAGAGTCCCCTGGCGATCTGGGGGGTGCTGGCGCCACACTGGGGCGGCAGCACTCGCACAGACCACGCCCGGCCCGCGCTCAGCACGGGCCCGGCCCGCGCACGGACGACCGGAACGACGACGGAGGAGAGACTCGTGGGGACCGTAACGCTCGGCGTTTCGATCGCGGTCCCGGAGCCGTACGGCAGCCTGCTCCAGGAGCGGCGCGCGGGCTTCGGGGACGCTGCCGCGCACGGCATCCCCACGCATGTCACCCTCGTACCGCCCACCGAGGTGGAGGCGGACCGGCTGCCGGAGATCCGCGCCCACCTGGCCGAGGTGGCGGCGGCCGGCCGCCCCTTCCCGATGCGGCTGGCCGGCACGGGAACCTTCCGTCCCCTCTCGCCGGTCGTCTTCGTCAAGGTCGTCGAGGGCGCCACGGGCTGCACCCGGCTCCAGGGCCGGGTCCGCGACCCCGAGGGGCCGCTCAGCCGCGAGCTGGCGTTCCCGTACCACCCGCACGTCACCGTCGCCCACGGGATCTCCGAGGAGGCGATGGACCTGGCGTTCAGCGCGCTCGCGGAGTACTCCGCGGACTGGATCTGCGGCGGATTCGCCCTCTACGAGCAGGGCTCGGACGGGGTCTGGCGCAAGCTGCGGGAGTACCCCTTCGGCAGCGGCCCGGCCGCAGTGCCGGCGCAGCTCGGGTCACCGACCGACACCGCCGCCGTCGTCGACTGAGGCAGGAACCTGTACCTGTACCGGAACCTGAGCCGGAAACGGATCCTTCGCAGGACCAGGTCATGGAACGGCCGAGCCGTCGGGCGAAAAGTCACAAAGGTCGACCGTAGTCCCCGACGGTGGCAATCCCGGCTATTTCCGACGGCTCATTTACGGTGACGGCATGGACTGGCTGAGGAAGCTTCCGGTGGTCGGGCCCCTGGTGGGCGCCGTGATGCGGACCCACGCGTGGCGCTCGTACCAGCGTCTGGACCGCGTGCACTGGAGCCGGCTGGCCTCCGCGATCACCTTCATCAGCTTCCTGGCGCTCTTCCCGCTGATCACCGTGGCCGCCGCCGTGGGCGCCGGGCTGCTGAGCAAGGACCAGTTGGAGCGGCTGCAGAAGAACCTCGCCGAACAGGTTCCGGGCATCTCCGACCAGCTCGACCTCGACGCCCTCGTCGCGAACGCGGGCACCGTCGGGCTGGTGGCGGCGGCCGTCCTGCTCTTCACTGGCATCGGCTGGGTCGGATCGATGCGGGACTGCCTGCGCGCCGTGTGGGAGAAGGATGACGAGGACGAGGGCAACCCCTTCGTACGCAAGGGCAAGGACGCGCTCGTCCTGATCGGCCTCGGCGGCGCGGGCCTGGGCTCGGCCGCGGCCTCGATCATCGGCTCCAGCGCCGTCGGGCGTTTCGGCGAGTGGCTGGGCATCCCGCGGGACGGTGCGGGAGGCGCTCTGCTGCGGGGCGGGGCCTTCCTCGTCGGCGTGCTGGCGGCCTTCCTGCTGCTGCTCTACGTGCTGACCCTGCTGCCCGGCGTCGAACCATCGCGCCGCCGCCTGTTCCAGGCCGCGCTCATCGGCGCGGCCGGCTTCGAGCTGCTGAAACTGCTGCTCAGCGGCTATATCCGGGGGGTCGCCGCGAAGAGCATGTACGGGGCCTTCGGCGTGCCGATCGCCCTGCTGCTGTGGATCAACCTCACGGCGAAGCTGCTGCTGTTCTGCGCGGCCTGGACGGCGAGCCGCGAGGACGCGGACGGCGACGGCGCGGAGGACCCGGAGCCGGCGCCGGGCCCGGAGCAGGACGCGGGCCCGGAGCAGGACGCGGGCACGGGCACGGGCACGGGCACGGAGCCCGCGGCGGCCGGGGGCTCCGTGGCGCCGCCCGTCAGGAAGCCCGGCGACCCCGGCGGCCGCGCGGCAGGCGCCGGTTGACGACGAACGCGCCGCCCGCGAGCACCGCGAGCGCCCCGCCCGCGATGCCGAGGGCGGTGCCGATCCCGCCGCCGACGTCACCGGACGCCGACGGGTTGTTCTCGTGCGACTGGGCGGGGGAGCCGTGGGAGGTCGTGTCCGCGCTCTTCGGCGGGACCAGCTCGCCCACCGGCTTGACCTTGCCCTGCGCGGCGAAGCCCCAGTCGAAGAGGTCCGCGGTCTCCTCGTAGACGGAGTTCGCGCCACCGGCGCCCGGGTTCATCACCGTGACCAGCAGCTTCTTGTCGCCGCGCTGGGCGGCGCCGGTGAAGGTGGAGCCCGCCATCGTCGTGTTGCCGTTCTTGACCCCGGCGATCCCCTTGTAGGGGGCGATGCCGCCCGCGCCCGTCATCAGCCGGTTGGTGTTCTGGATCTCGAAGTAGTCGCGCGCCTTCCCGGCCTCCTGCCTGCCGGGGAACTTCGCGCTGGCCGTGCCGCAGTACTCCCGGAAGTCCTGCTTCTGCAGGCCCGAGCGCGCGATGAGGGTGAGGTCGTACGCGCTCGACACCTGCTCGGGCGCGTCGTAGCCGTCCGGGGACACCACGTGCGTGTCGAGGGCCTGGAGCTCCTCGGCGTGGGCCTGCATGTCCTTGACGGTCTTGTCGACCCCGCCGTTCATGGCGGACAGCACGTGCACGGCGTCGTTGCCCGAGCGCAGGAACACCCCGAGCCACAGGTCGTGGACGGAGTACTCGTGGTCCTCCTTGACCCCGACCAGGCTGGAGCCCGAGCCGACGCCCGACAGCTCCTCCTGGGTGACCTTGTGGACCTGGTCCTTGGGGAGCCCGGGGAGCACGGTGTCCGCGAAGAGCATCTTCATGGTCGAGGCGGGCGGGAGCCGCCAGTGCGCGTTGTGTGCCGCGAGGACCTCGCCGGACTCGGCGTCGGCCACGATCCAGGAGCGCCCCGTCAGGTTCGAGGGGAGCGCGGGCGCTCCGGGCAGCAGGTTCACCTGGGTGCCGGGCTGCCCGAGCGCGGAGCCGCCGACCGTGGACATCGAGGCGGGCGGGGCGGGGGCCTTGCGCGGCTGCCCCTTCCCGTCCGCCGGCGGTGTCGGTGTCGGTGTCGGCGTCGGTGCGGCATGGGCGGGCGCCACGAGCATCGCGGGGACCAGCAGAGCGGCGGAAAGGACCGTCAGTGCGGTCTTATTGGCAGACACGCAGGTGAAAGTACATCCCGATTGACTGTCTGGCTGCACGGAGCGGCCAACCCGCCGCAACCACCGCCGGGACAGCCCACCCCGGCGTGTCCGTTCCGGGTCGCGATCCGATACTGGGGGCATGAGACTCAGCCGCGGCGCCTCCTGGTTCCTGCTCTCCTTCGGGGTGTGGAGCTGGTTCATCTGGGTGTCTTTCGTCCGGAACCTGTGGAAGAACGGCAGTGGTCTGGCATTCGACGCGGCGGGCGACCCGACGGCGTACTTCTGGGTCCACCTTCTCCTGGCGGTGTCGTCCTTTCTTCTGGGGACGGCCGTCGGAGTGATCGGGTTGCTCGGCGTCCGCGCGCTGCGGCGTGAATCACGTCGGGGGGACGCGGCATGAAGATCGTGCTGGCCGCCCTGGCCGTGGTCGCCGTACTGACCCTCCTGACACTGGTCCACCGCTGGCTCTGGATCCGCCTGGTGCGCGATACGACGGCCCCGGGCGGCCGGGCCCGCCGTGCGGGCACAGCACTGGCGGTGGCGCTGCCCCTGCTGGCCGTGGCCGCGCTCGTCGCCGGGCGCGCGGGAGCCCCCTTCTGGCTCCAACGGGTGGTGGCCTGGCCCGGTTACCTCTGGCTGGCGGTGCTGCTCTACCTGACGCTGGCGATGCTGGTGGCGGAGCCCGTACGCGCCGTGTGGCTCCGCCGGTACGCGGAGACGGCCCCGGCCGCGGCCGCGCCGGACCCGCGGGACCCCGTCACGGACCCGGTCCCGGACGCCGCCCCGGACCCCGTGCTCCAGGCGCCTGCGGAGCCGGACGGCGCGGAGGGATCCACCGCCACGATCACCGCCGCCCCGCGGGGCGCGGGCGGGCTCAGCCGCCGGACCTTCGTCGCGCGAGCGGTCGGCGGGGCCGCCGCCGTCGCGGCCGGCGGGACCGTCGGCTACGGGACGTACGGGGTGCTGCGCGGGCCCCGCGTCAAGCGGGTGCAGGTCCCGCTCGCCAAGCTGCCGCGGGCCGCGCACGGCTTCCGCATCGCCGTCGTCAGCGACGTCCACCTTGGCCCCGTGCTCGGACGCGCGCACGCCCAGCGCATCGTGGACACCGTCAACCGCACGCAGCCCGACCTCATCGCGATCGTCGGCGACCTCGTCGACGGCAGCGTGCCCGACCTCGGTCCGGCCGCCGAGCCGCTGCGCATGCTCCGGGCGCGGCACGGCTCGTACTTCGTGACCGGCAACCACGAGTACTTCTCCGGCGCGCAGGCATGGGTCGACCACGTCCGCGAGCTGGGTCTGACGCCGCTGGAGAACGCCCGCCGGGCGCTGCCGCACTTCGACCTCGCCGGGGTCAACGACGTCCAGGGGGAGAGCGAGGGCCACGGCCCCGACTTCGGGGCGGCCCTCGGCGACCGCGACCGCTCCCGTACCGCGGTGCTCCTCGCCCACCAGCCCGTCGTCATCCACGACGCCGTCCGGCACGGCGTCGACCTCCAGCTCTCCGGCCACACCCACGGCGGCCAGCTCTGGCCCGGCAACTTCGTCGCCGAGCTCGCCAACCCCACCGTCGCGGGCCTGGAGCGCTACGGGGACACCCAGCTCTACGTGTCCCGCGGAGCGGGGGCCTGGGGGCCGCCGGTCCGGGTCGGGGCGCCGTCCGACATCACAGTCGTAGAACTCGCCTCATATCAGGCCTGAAGCGCACCAACTTCCAGCGACACATCACAAATCGGCCTTCCCGAGGCCGATTTTCCGTGATTGGCTGTCCGATATTCGGATGTCGTGTCGCGCATATCGGTGCGCGACGGCGTGGGGTGGGGTGAGGTCAAGATGCTGCGGTCTGTCCGCTCGAAAGTCATCGCGGCCGGGCTGGTCCTCGGCGTGGCCGGAGCCGGGGCCTGGCAGCTGCTGCCCGAGGAGGGCCGGGGGAGCGGTACGGCCATCCGCGTCGGGACGAGCGACGTGGTCTCCTCCCTCGACCCCGCCGGGGCGTACGACGCGGGCTCCTGGGCCCTGTTCAGCAACGTCTACCAGTCGTTGCTGACGATCCGGCCCGGCTCGGACACCCCGGTCCCCGACGCCGCCTCCGCCTGCAAGTTCATCGGGCAGAAGCTGACCACGTACCAGTGCGAGCTGCGCCCGGACGTGAAGTTCTCCTCGGGCCGCCAGATCACCGCCGAGGACGTCAAGCACTCCTTCGACCGCATCAAGGCGATCAACTCCGACCAGGGGCCGGCGCCGCTGTTCAACACGCTGGAGTCGGTCAAGGCCGAGGGGCGCGTCGTCACCTTCAACCTCTCCGCGCGCGACGCCACCTTCCCCTTCAAGATCGCGACGGGTGCCGCCTCGATCGTGGACAGGGAGAAGTACCCGGCCGACGCCCTGCGCGAGGGCGTCAAGGTCGACGGCTCCGGCCCGTTCACCCTGGCCTCGTACGCGGCCGGCGCGAGCGCCGGGCTCAAGCCGAACGCCACCTACAAGGGCCAGGGCAAGCCGGCCAAGGCGTCCGTCACCGTGAAGTACTTCGAGGACTCCGCCCAGCTCGACCGGGCCTGGCAGGACCGCGCGGTCGAGGTCGCCCACCGCGAAATGCCGCCGGCCGTGCTCGCCGGCCTCAACCCGGGCCTGAAGGACACCCGCTACCAGGCGTCCGGCGGCACCGAGACCCGCAGCGTGGTCTTCAACGTCCGCCAGGGCTCGCCCGCGGCGCAGCCCGCCGTGCGCCAGGCCGTCGCGGCGGTCCTGGACCGCGCCGCGCTGGCCGGCCAGGTCTACAAGGGCACGGTCACCCCGCTGTACTCCCTCGTCCCGGCGGGCATCGCGGCGCACAGCACGCCGTTCTTCGACACGTACCCGGCGCCCAACGGCGCCACCGCCAAGAAGCTCCTCAAGGACGCCCGGATCAGCACCCCGGTGCAGCTGTCGCTCGGCGTCAACGTGCGCGGCGCGAACCTTGCCGAGGCCGACGAGATCAAGCGGCAGCTGGAGTCCACCGGGCTGTTCCAGCTGACGGTCAAGCCGGTGGAGAAGTGGGGCGACTTCCAGAAGGGGTACGCGGCGGGCGAGTTCGACGCCTACACCATCGGCTGGATCGCCGACTTCCCGGACGCGGACAACTTCGTCGCCCCGCTCGTCGGCGCCGACTCCTCGATGAACAACGGCTTCTCCGACAAGGCCGTGGACGCCCTCATCACCCGCACCCAGTCCTTTTCGGACCGATCCGAGGCGGCGGCCGACTTCCGCGAACTCCAGAAGCTGATCGCCCAGCAGATCCCGATGCTGCCCATCTGGCAGAAGAAGGACTACGTGATGTCCCGCGAGGCCGTCACGGGCGCCCAGTACCTCTCCGACGGCACGGGCGTCTGGCGCCTGTGGGAGCTCAACTGGCTGTGACCCCGCCGCCGGGACGGCCCGGGCCCCGGGCCCCGAGCCCCGGCGCCTGACCGGGGCCGGCGGCGTGGCGCGGGTCAGGTGGGGTCGGGGTCCGAGGCGCGCTTCTTGGAGACCGCCGTCTGGGCCATGCCCGGGAGGAAGTCCGCGAAGAGTTCGTGGACCTCGCGGACCAGGGGGCGCAGGACGCGGAAGCGGGCCAGGACGATGCCGCGCGTGGTGAGCTGTGCGCCGCGGTCGGCGAGGCGGCGGGTCTTCTCGCTGTTCGGGGAGCGGTCGAAGACCCAGTACAGGACCAGGCCCATCTGCGAGAGCCACATGAGCTCCGGCAGTACGTCGGCCAGTTCCTCCGGAACCTTGGTCTTCGCACCCGCCAGCACCTCGCGGTGCATGTCGATCGCCTGCTTGCGCGCGACCTCCGACTCCGGGGAGAACGGGCTGAGCGGGCTCTCGGGGTCCGCCGCGTTCTTGAAGAACTGGGAGGCGAACTCGTGGTACGGCGCGGCGATGTCCAGCCAGGCCGTCAGCACGCCCGCGAGCCGCTTCTGCAGATCGGTCTCACTGGCCAGGATGGGCCGGACCGCCGCCAGGTGGGCGGCGCCGATCCGGTCGTAGAAGCCCTGGACCAGGTGCTCCTTCGACTCGAAGTAGTAGTAGGCGTTGCCGACCGAGACCCCGGCCTCCTTGGCGATGCCGCGCATCGTCGTCTTGTCGAAACCGCGCTCCTGGAAGAGCCGGAGCGCGGTTTCCAGGATGAGCGTCCGGGTCTGCTCGCTCTTGGGAGCCTTCTGATCAGTCACGGTGTATGAGCCTATCGGGGTGCTGGGCACTGATCGTCACAGGTCTCGTCCCGCACCGCCTCCCGCCACTTCGAGGCGGCGTACATCGCCGCCCTGGCGAACGGCCGCCCGGCCGGGGTGGCGAGCCAGTTCGCCCTCGGCCGGTGCTCGGCCAGTGCCCACAGGCACACGATGAAGGCGTCGGTGCCGGTCCACACCTGCCCGGAGTCCCCGATGACGGTGATCTCCCGCAGCGTCGACGCGTGGTCGAGCTGCGGGAACCGCCGCTGCGCCTCGAAGGACGCGGCGGGCACCAGCCTGAGCGGCACCAGCCGGCGCTGCCCGAGCAGCCAGTGCCGGATGTGCACGCAGAGCGGGCAGTTCGCGTCGTACAGGACCGTGAGGTGCCGGGTGGCGGCCTGTGCGGCCGGTGCCATCGGTCAGGCCCCGGCCGGCGCGGTCCACCCCTGGGGGGCGACCGGCGGGGTCTGCTGGCGCTCCATGATCCCGCGGCGCCGCATCTTGCTGAGCACCCAGACGTTGCCGAGGTGCATGACGCCGAGGACCAGCAGGACGACGCCGAGCTTGACCGACAGTGCCTCGAAGAGGCCGCGGGCGGTATCGATCTCCTCGCTAGACCGCAGGTAGAGGGTCACGAAGCCGATGTTCACGAGGTAGAAGCCGACGACCAGGAGCTGGTTCACGGCGTCCGCGAGCTTCTCGTTCCCCTGGAGGACGTCGGCGATGAAGATGCGCCCGTTGCGGCTGAGCGTGCGGGCGACCCAGACGGTGAGTCCGATGCTGATGAGCAGGTAGATGACGTACGCGACCACGGTGAGGTCCATTGCCCTCGCCCCCCTTGAACGTGTTCAACTTGATGGCAGGACTGACTGTAGACCTGTTTTTGAACAAGTTCAAGCAATGGATTCCCCAGGGTGCGGCCGGCTGGCCTCAGACGTCCGCCGGGGCTGTCCTTCCGGCCTGGGGCCGACCGGCCGTCAGGATCTCGTCGACGTCGAGCGTGACCTTCGCGCCGAGGGTGTCGGGCAGGGTGACCAGTTCACCGGGCGCGTACACCCGGTGGCTGGCGTAGTCGCCGTCGGCCGGGTCGGTCAGCACGTGGATCCGCTGGTGCTGGCGGTTGACGATGACGTAGACCGGTACCATCGCGCTCGCGTAGGCGCCGACCTTGGACCGCAGGTCGGTGTTGTAGTTGCTCGACGTCACTTCGAGGACGAGCCGGAATACGACCGGGTCGTAGCAGCTGTTCTTGACCAGGTGCTCATCGCCGCCCGCGTCGACCACGACGAGGTCCGGGATGGCGTAGTCGTCCGGCCCGTCGGGCAGCCACAGCCCGATGCCCTGGTGCACCTCTGTCTCACCGTCGTCCAGCCCTGCCGCGACGAACGGGCGCGTGATCTTGTTGAGCACCCTGGAGTGGGGCATGTCCGCAGGCGGCGTCACGGTGAGCTGGCCTCCGATGATCTCGACGCGGTAGCCAGGGGCCTGCTCCATGAGCCTGTTGGCCGCTTCGAGCAGGGTCAGCGGCTGGTCCTCGTTCGGGTACGCGGGGTACTCGACGGGTGCTGCGGACATCTCGGGCCTCCCGTGGGCTGGGTCGAGGACATCATCGTAGGACGGCGATGCGTGCTCGTCCCGTAGGCGAATCCTTCACCGGACCGGGTGGGGGGACCGCCGGGGATCACATGCTCAGGGAGCGGGCGTAGTTGAGCTGGTTCATGACCCACATGTACGTGCTCGGGTCCGTGGCCGGGATCATCGTGGAGTGGTGGCGGCCGGCGCTGTTCACCGTGATCTGGATGTAGCCCGTGGTCTTCTTCTCCTTCATCAGGAGGAACAGCAGACCGAGCAGGCAGAACAGGAAGAAGATGACCGCGAGGACGATCGCGTGGGCCGGGATCTTCTCCTCCGTGCGCGACAGGTCCGTCGCGTTCCACATCGCGCCCCGGAGCGGCATCGGGCCCGACGGGGTCATGATCTGGTCGCCCACGACGGTGATGTCGCCCAGGGAGAAGCCGGAGCCCTGCCCCGCCGGCGGCGGCGGGGTCATGGGGGCCGGGATGCCCGCGCCGGCGATGGTCGGCTGGTAGGCGGGGGGCTGCTGCGGGTAGCCGTAACCCGGCTGGCCCGGCTGCGGGTAGCCGTAAGCGGGCTGCCCCGGACCCCACTGGTAGTCGCCCTGGCCGGGTTCGTTCGCGTACGGATTGGGCTGCTGCTCACTCATGTGGACGATCCTTCCACAGCCACAGCGCCTGCTGTAGCCCGGCGTTGGGACCGACCCGGTCCCGTTGTCAGTGGCCGGTTCTAACCTCTGGCCCATGGGAAGCGTGACGTTCGTCGACGAGACGACAAGTGGGGGCCGCACCGGCGGCTGGGGGATGGAGATCGCCGAAGAGCGGCTCGCACTGCGCGAGTTGATCCGGCGGAGGATATTCCAGGAGGTGGCGGAGGCCGCGGCGCGCGGCCACGCCGCCGTGGCGCAGCGCCTGGTGCGCCCGGCCGCCGACGGCCCCGTGGATCCGCAGGTGCAGACGGAGCTGGCGCTGCGGGCCTTCGAGCGTAACGGCTTCCTCGTCCTGGTGCGGGACCGTCAGATCACCGAACTCGACGAGGAGATCGACCTGCCGCTCGGCACCGAGGTCACCTTCCTCAAGCTCGTCGCACTGGTGGGTGGCTGACATGACGGAGCACCTCGACCGGGCGCAGCCGGCCGCCTTCGAGCAGCTGGGTCGGACCTATCACACCTACGGCGGCAGCTGGTCGGCGCGCGTGCGGGGCTGGCTGGCCGCCGGACACACCGTCCCGGCCGCCGCCGTGGCCACCCTGCGTCGCAGCGCGCTGATTTCGTACTCCAGCTCCGACCTGAGCGCCGCGGTCGGGCAGTTGAGCGGCCCCGTCCTCAACGTCGGCGAGCAGTGGGCCGAGGAGGCCATGGCCGACGGGCGCTGGTCCGCCCTCCTCGCCCATGCCGCCACCGCCACCGCGGCCCGGCCCAGCGCCAAGTGGGAGAAGACCGCCCGCGCGCTCATCGACGGTACCGGAGTGGCCCCCGACGTCCTGCGCGAGGCCGTCGTGGGCTGGCTGGCGCTCGTGGACCGGCCGCGCACCATCCCGGTGACGGACGGCTGGTACCAGAACCAGCTCGACCCCTACAACGCCAACGCCCTGCGCGGACTGGCCTGGCTGCTGCCCCTGCTGCCCGCGCACCCCGAGATACCGCGCGCCCTCGGCAGGCTTGTGGAGACCTGCCTGCGCAAGGTCGCGGGGCTGGGTCCGCGCAATCCCAAGGTGGCCAACGCCGGTGTCGTCTCCCTTGCCCGGACCGAGGGTGAGGCCGCCCTCGCCGAGCTGGCCCGGCTGTCGGCCCGGGTGACCTTCAAGGGCACCCTCAAGCTCGTCGACTCCGCACTGGAACAGCGGGCGGCCGCGCTCGGGCTGACCCGGGAGGAGATCGAGGAGCTCGCCGTGCCCGCGTACGGCCTTGACGAGGTCGGCCGCGCCGGGTTCCCGTTCGGGGAGGCCGTCGCCCTGCTGGAGGTGCGCGGGCCGAAGGCCGTGCTCAGCTGGCGCAACGCCGCCGGGAAAGCGGTCAAGAGCGTCCCGGCCGCAGTCCGCCAGGACCACGCCGAGGAGCTCAAGGAGCTCAAGGCCGCCGTGAAGGACATCGACAAGATGCTCTCCGCCCAGGCGGAGCGCCTCGACCGGCAGTTCCTCGCCCGCCGGGTGTGGGCGTACGGGCCGTGGCGCGAGCGGTACCTCGACCACCCGCTGGTCGGCACCCTCGCCCGCCGGCTGGTCTGGACGGTGGCCGGACTCCCGGCGGTCTTCGACGGCACCGGCCTGCGCACCCTCGCGGGCGACCCCCTGTGCGTCCACGAGGACGCCGAGGTACGGCTGTGGCACCCGATCGGCCGCGAGCCCGCCGAGGTCGCCGCCGTGCGCGAGCGGCTCGAAGCGCTCGGCATCACCCAGCCGTTCAAGCAGGCCCACCGCGAGGTGTACCCGCTCACCGAGGCCGAGCGGAACACCGGCACGTACTCGAACCGGTTCGCCGCACACGTCCTGCGCCAGCACCAGTTCCACGCGCTGGCCGCCGCCCGGGGCTGGCGCAACAAGCTCCGGCTCTGCGTCGACGACTCCGCGCCGCCGGCCACCCGGGAGCTCCCGCAGTGGGGCCTGCGCGCCGAGTACTGGATCGAGGGGGACGACGGCGGCGACTACCACGCCGGCACCACCGGATCCGGCAGCTACCTGCGGCTGACCACCGACCAGGTGCGCTTCTACCCGATCGACGCCCCGCAGAACTGGGCGCACTGCGGGGGCGGCGGATACTCCATGTACCTGCCCGACGGCCTGGCCCCCGTCGAGCCGCTGCCGCTCACGGAGATACCCGAGCTGGTGCTCAGCGAGGTGCTCCGCGACGTGGACCTGTTCGTCGGGGTCGCCAGCGTGGGCAACGACCCCACCTGGTCCGACGGCGGTCCCGAGGGCCGCTTCCGCGAGTACTGGACCTCGTACGGCTTCGGCGAGCTGAACCAGAGCGCCGAGACCCGGCGGGCCCTGCTGGAGCGGCTGGTGCCGAGGCTGGCCATCGCCGGCCGCTGCTCCATCGAGGGCCGGTTCCTGCACGTCAGGGGCGAGCTGCGGACGTACAAGATCCACCTGGGCTCGGGCAACATCCTGATGGAGCCGAACGACCAGTACCTGTGCATCGTGCCCAAGTCCACGACCTCGCCGGACGCGGGCTACCTGCCGTACGAGGGCGACCGGACCCTCGCGGTGATCCTCAGCAAGGCGATGCTGCTGGCCGGGGACACGGCCATCACCGACCCGACGATCACCAGCCAGATCCGGCGGGCCTGATACGCCGGAGGCCCCGCCGCCCGGTGTGTGAACACCGGGCGGCGGGGCCCCGTACGGAAATGCCGAAGGAATCAGAAGCGGCGCGTGATCAGCGCACGCTTGACTTCCTGGATCGCCTTCGTGACCTCGATGCCACGCGGGCACGCGTCGGTGCAGTTGAAGGTCGTGCGGCAGCGCCACACGCCGTCCTTGTCGTTCAGGATCTCCAGCCGCTGCTCGCCGGCCTCGTCACGCGAGTCGAAGATGAAGCGGTGCGCGTTGACGATCGCCGCCGGGCCGAAGTACTGGCCGTCGTTCCAGAACACCGGGCACGAGGACGTGCACGCGGCGCACAGGATGCACTTGGTGGTGTCGTCGAAGCGCTCGCGGTCCTCGGCGGACTGCAGGCGCTCGCGCGTCGGCTCGTTGCCCTTGGTGACCAGGAACGGCATGACGTCCCGGTACGCCTGGAAGAAGGGCTCCATGTCGACGACGAGGTCCTTCATCACCGTCAGGCCCTTGATGGCCTCGACCGTGATCGGCTTCTCCGGGTTGATGTCCTTGATCAGCGTCTTGCAGGCGAGCCTGTTCTTGCCGTTGATCCGCATCGCGTCGGAGCCGCAGATGCCGTGCGCGCACGACCGGCGGAAGGTCAGCGTGCCGTCGAGGTCCCACTTGATCTTGTGGAGACCGTCGAGCACGCGCTCCTTCGGGTCGATCTCGACCTGGAAGTCCTGCCACTGCGACTCGTCCGAGATCTCGGGGTTGAAGCGGCGGATCCGGAAGGTGACCGTGATGAACGGGGAGGCCGCGGCCGCCGCTTCCATCTCGTCCGTCTTGGACAGGGTGGGGGTAGACATCAGTACTTACGCTCCATCGGCTGGTAGCGGGTCGTGACGACCGGCTTGTAGTCGAGCCGGACCGAGTCCGAGCCATCGGCCCCGACCTCGCGGTACGCCATGGTGTGGCGCATGAAGTTGACGTCGTCGCGGTTCGGGTAGTCCTCGCGGTAGTGACCGCCGCGGGACTCCTTGCGCGCCAGCGCGGACACGGCCATGACCTCGGCCAGGTCGAGCAGGTTGCCCAGCTCGATGGCCTCCAGCAGGTCCGTGTTGAAACGCTTGCCCTTGTCCTGGATCGAGACGTTCTTGTACCGCTCGCGCAGCTCAGCGATCTTCTCGACCGCGGTCTTGATCGTCTGCTCGGTGCGGAACACCATCACGCAGGCGTCCATCGTCTCCTGGAGCTCCAGGCGCAGGTCGGCGACCCGCTCGTTGCCCGTGGAGGCGCGCAGGTGCTCGACGAGGTCGGTCACCTGCTTGGCCGGGTCCTCGGGCAGCTCGACGAAGTCGTGCGCGTGCGCGTACGCCGCCGCGGCGATGCCGGAGCGCTTGCCGAAGACGTTGATGTCCAGCAGCGAGTTGGTGCCGAGGCGGTTGGCGCCGTGCACCGACACGCACGCGACCTCGCCGGCCGCGTACAGGCCCGGGACGACGGTGGTGTTGTCCGACAGGACCTCACCCTCGACGTTGGTCGGGATGCCGCCCATGGCGTAGTGCGCGGTGGGCTGGATCGGGATCGGGTCCGTGTACGGCTCGATGCCCAGGTAGGTGCGCGCGAACTCGGTGATGTCCGGGAGCTTCGCGTCGAGCTGCTCCGGCGGGAGGTGCGTCAGGTCCAGGTACACGTGGTCACCGGCCGGGCCGCAGCCGCGGCCCTCGCGGATCTCGGTGTAGATGGAGCGCGAGACGACGTCACGGGACGCGAGGTCCTTCATGACCGGCGCGTACTTCTCCATGAAGCGCTCGCCGTCCTTGTTGCGGAGGATGCCGCCCTCACCGCGGGCGCCCTCCGTCAGCAGGATGCCCATGCGCCAGATGCCCGTCGGGTGGAACTGGAAGAACTCCATGTCCTCCAGCGGCAGGCCGCGGCGGTAGCAGGCCGCCTGGCCGTCACCCGTGAGGGTGTGCGCGTTGGAGGTCACCTTGAAGAACTTGCCCGTGCCGCCGGAGGCGTAGATGACGGACTTGGCCTGGAACACGTGGATCTCGCCGGTGGCGAGCTCGTACGCGACCACGCCGGCCGACTTCTTGACGCCGTCCTCCTCGACCAGGAGCTGGTCCAGGACGTAGAACTCGTTGAAGAACTCCACGCCCTCCTTGACGCAGTTCTGGTACAGCGTCTGGAGGATCATGTGGCCGGTGCGGTCCGCGGCGTAGCAGGACCGGCGGACCGGCGCCTCGCCGTGGTTGCGGGAGTGGCCGCCGAAGCGGCGCTGGTCGATGGTGCCGTCCGGGGTGCGGTTGAACGGCAGGCCCATCTTCTCCAGGTCGAGGACCGCGTCGATGGCCTCCTTCGCCAGGATCTCGGCGGCGTCCTGGTCGACCAGGTAGTCACCGCCCTTGACCGTGTCGAAGGTGTGCCACTCCCAGTTGTCCTCTTCCACGTTGGCCAGCGCGGCGGCCATGCCGCCCTGCGCGGCGCCCGTGTGGGAGCGGGTGGGGTAGAGCTTCGTCAGCACGGCGGTGCGGCTGCGCTTCGTCGACTCGATGGCGGCGCGCATGCCCGCGCCACCCGCGCCGACGATGACGGTGTCGTACTTGTGGATCTTCATTGGTTTCGCCTCAGCCCCGTTGCCTAGCGGATGTTCGGGTCGAAGGTGAAGATCACCAGCGTGCCCAGAAGGATGGTGAACACCGTGGCGGTGTAGAGCAGGCCCTTCAGCCACAGCCGCGTGTTGGCGCGCTCCGCGTAGTCGTTGACGACGGTGCGCAGGCCGTTGGCGCCGTGGAGCATGGCCAGCCACAGCATCAGCAGGTCCCAGACCTGCCAGAACGGGGACGCCCAGCGGCCGGCCACGAAGGCGAAGCCGATCTTGGAGACGCCGCCGTCCAGCACCAGCTGGATCAGCAGGTGGGTGATGACGAGGACGACCAGCACGATGCCCGAGAGGCGCATGAAGAGCCACGCGGCCATCTCGAAGTTGCCGCGGGTCGAGCGCGGGGTCTTGCCGGTCCGCTTGCGCGGGGCCTCGATGTACGGCGCCGGGTTGTCGACGTCGTAGAGGGAAACGCCCTCCACGTCACCGATGGCCTGGGCGGAAGAAGTGTCAGAGGACATGCGTGTCACTTCCCGAACAGTTCAAGGTAGGCGTGGTTCAGGACGGGGTACACGGCCCCGGCCATCAGCACGATCCAGATGCTCACGACAGTCCAGAGCATCTGCTTCTGGTAGCGCGGGCCCTTGGACCAGAAGTCCACGGCGATGACACGGAGACCGTTGAGCGCGTGGAAGAGGATGGCGGCCACGAGGCCGTACTCCAGCAGCGCGACGATCGGGGTCTTGTAGGTAGCCACGACATCGTCGTACGCCTCGGGGGAGACGCGGACGAGAGCGGTGTCGAGGACGTGTACGAACAGGAAGAAGAAGATGAGGACGCCGGTGACTCGATGAGCCACCCAGGACCACATTCCTTCCCGGCCGCGGTACAACGTTCCAGCCGGCACGGAAAACCCTCCGGAAGCGGGGCGGGGGCCAGCCGGCTTCGTTGTCGGTCGGGCCCGGCCGGGTACGGTCCTCCGGCCCCGGACATCGTAGCGACGCTTTGTCGGTTCCTTCGCGCGGGGGCCATCGGTGTGATCAAACAGGCACGGACGGACTATCCCACAGGGGCGAATAGCCCGAATTCGGCGGCAGACACCCCATCCGCCGAGGTCAGCCAGTGTGTCAGGTCGGCCAGTCTGGCCTGCGCGACACGGCGCAGCTCGTCCGCGGAGATCGAGCGCTCCTCGTCCACTTCGTGACCCATCCGACGCCGGATCGCGGCCAGCAGCTGGTCGGCCTGCTCCTCGGGGGTGTGCCCGTCGAGGCAGATGACGAAGGCGTGGCCGAACTTGCGCTCGTACTCCGCGTGGGCGGCGTCGAGGGCCAGGAGCGCGGCGTAGGAGGCCCCGTGCTCCAGCTCCGCCGAGGACTCGCCGTCCAGCGCCTCCGTCAGGTCCGCCTGGGAGAGGTCGTACGAGGCCTCGTCCGCGGCGGCGAGCAGCGCGGCCGCGTCGGGGTAGGGGCGGTGGGCGGCCACCCGCTGGGCCCAGCGCCGGCTGCCGCAGCAGTGCAGCAGGACGGTGCGGGCGGATTCGGGGGACAGGGCGTTGAACCGGGCCAGCCCCGATCCGTGGGAAAGGGCGGAGCTGCCGCGGGCCTGTGCCGGAAGATGGCTGGACAGCGGGGGGCTCCTCGGGGCGCGGCGCGGGTGTACCGCCACGCTATCGACGCGGGGCGGGGTGTGTCGTACGCATCCTGGGTTTTCACCCGGAAGTGAGCCGAAAGGATGACAAGGCCGCGTGGAGGAGCACTTGAGGAAGGGGAGGACGACCGAGGCCGCCACCCCCCACAGGAGAGGCCCCGGTCGCCATCCGACACGGACTCGTGCGACAAGCCCGTATCCCTGTCAGCGTCCGGAGTGCGTTTTGTGTCACACCTCGCTCCGCGCAGGATTGGTTGCTGGTTGTACAACTCGTGGACGAGAGGTGCTTGAAAGCCGTAACGTGCTGATTTGCGCCACACGTACAGGACAGTGAACGGGTTGGGGACTTTGCTGGGGGACGACGCGGAGCTGACCACCGCGGTGCTCGCGGCACAAGACGGCGACGAGAACGCGTTCCGTTATGTGTACCGCGCCGTGCACCCGCGCCTGCTCGGGTACGTCCGCACGCTCGTCGGAGACGGCGACGCGGAGGACGTCACCTCCGAAGCCTGGCTGCAGATCGCCCGCGACCTCGACTCCTTCACCGGCGACGCCGACCGCTTCCGCGGCTGGGCCGCCCGGATCGCGCGCAACCGGGCCCTCGACCACATACGCATGCGCGGCCGCCGTCCCGCGGTCGGCGGCGACGAGACCGAGCTGACCGGCCGGGCCGCCGACTGCGACACCGCCGGCGAGGCGATGGAGGCCCTGTCCACCGGCCGGACCATGGCGCTCATAGCGCAGCTCCCCCAGGACCAGGCGGAAGCCGTCGTCCTGCGCGTGGTCGTCGGACTGGACGCCAAGACCGCCGCCGAGACGCTGGGCAAGCGGCCCGGCGCGGTACGCACCGCCGCGCACCGGGGCCTGAAGAAACTGGCCGAGTTGATGGGCGCCGACGGCGGCTTCGAGCCGGGCCGGGAGGCGGACTCCGGAAACGGGTCCGCGGTCGGCCATAATGCCGGTGGCCGGCCGCGGGACGGTGCGAACGGGATGGATCTCGACGCCGTACCGGCGCAGCGCGGCCGAGGCGGGGGTCTCGTAGATCAAACCGGTGTGACGCATTCACGTTGGCGGACGCAGAAGGACATGTGATGGCCGACGAGCGCAACAGGTGGCTGGACAGAGCCGCGGCGGAACGACTGCTGCGCGGAGAACCGGCCGTACCTGGTGCCGATCACGATGCCCGCGTACGGGCCGAACGGCTGCGCGCCGCCCTCGGTGAACTGGCCGGGCCGCCGCACGCCGGCGCCGAGCTGCCCGGGGAGGCCGCCGCACTGGCCGCTTTCCGCGCGGCACGCGGCGAGGCACCCGCCGCCCGGGCCGCGGCCGCGGCCTTCGGCTCCGGTGAGCCGGTGGTGGAGCTCAGCCCGCGGTCCCTGGCCGCCGTGCACGAGGCCGCGGCTGCTTCCGGTTCGGCTTCCGGTTCGGCCTCCGAGCCCGGCACCCGGCGCGTCCGGCGGATCCGGCCCGTGCGGTTCGGGCTCGCGGCCGCCCTGGCGAGCGTCGCCTTCGGCGGTCTGGCCGCCGCCGCGGGAGCCGGGCTGCTGGACGGGACCCGGCACGACAGCGCGGGACCCGCCCCGGCGGTGTCCGTGAGCTCCGGCGACTCGCCCGCCCCCGGCGACGGCGAAGGGCCGTACCCGACCCTCACCCCGCAGTTCCGGCCCTCCGAGCCACGAGTCGGCGACGGGTCCGCCACCCCGGGCGCGCAGAGCACGCCGGGCGCGGACGGCCGTACGACGCCGGAAGCCGGTACGGCCATCGGCGGCGGCAGTGGCGGAAGCGGCGGAACGGGGACGGAGCCCTCCGCGAACGGCGCGGCCACCACGGGCAAGGACGCCGGCGGCAAGGAGCATTTCCTGGGGGGCGGCGAGACGCTCAAGGACCGGGAGACCCGCCTGCGGGCGGTGAACCTGTGCGAGTACTACCGGGCGGGCCGGCTCAACGACGACCGCCGCGAGAAGCTCGCGCGGCTGGCCGGCGGGCGTGAGCAGATCCCGCGCTACTGCGAGAAGGTGATCGACGGGGTCTCCGACGGCGGCACCAAGGGCAGTACGCCGGGCGCACCGGGCGTCGAGCCCGGCCGTACCGACGGAGGCGGCGGGATCCTCAGGGCCCCCAAGCTGACCACGGCGCCCCCGGTGAACGGGTCGGCGGCGCTGCTCACCCGCTGAGAGCGGGGCCGGGGCCGGGGGCCGGGGCCGAACGGGGACTGAACGGGTATCGGACGGTGTCCTGAAACATTCGCCGACCCGGCTGTAACACTTTTCGAACCTGTGGCGCAGTACGTAGCGAGCCGACTGGTCATCGGCCGCGCATGAGCCGGGGTTCCCCCCGTACCCCTGGGCTCTGCGCAACCGGCGCGGGCGGGGCACGTTCCCCCGGCCCTGCCCGCGCCCTTTACTTCTTCGACCACTTCACTTCTTCGACCGCTTCCGGGGCCGGCCTCGGGCCGGCCCCTTCTCGTGGCCCGATCACCAGTAGACGACGACCTTGTCGCCGACCTGGACCGCGTCGAACAGCGCCGACAGCTTGCCCTTGTCCCGGACGTTCACACAGCCGTGCGAGGCGCCGGCGTAGCCGCGGGCGGCGAAGTCCGCGGAGTAGTGGACCGCCTGGCCGCCGCTGAAGAACATCGCGTACGGCATGGGCGTGTGGTAGATCGTCGACGTCCAGTCCTTGGCCTTCCAGCCCACGTTGAAGACGCCCTCGCGGGTCGGCGTGTTCTCCGAACCGAAGCGCACGTCCATCGTGGAGATGACCTTGCCGTCGATCATCCAGGCGAGGGTGCGGCTCTCCTTGCTGATGCACATGACCCGGCCCTCCATGCAGCGCGGGTCGGGAGCGTCGGCCTCGTTGACGGCCGGCGGGCGCAGCTCGTCGGCGGTGGGCTTCTTGGTGAGGCTCTGGATCTTCTTCCAGGTGGGCTCGTCCACACCGCCGGTGGCGGTCAGCTTGTTCTTGGTCTGGAAGGACTTGACCGCGGTGGTCGTCTTCGAACCGTAGAAACCGGTCGGGGCGACCGTCATCAGCTTGAGCTGGCGCAGCCGGGCCTGGAGTTCGCGCACCTGCTCGCTGTCGTCGCCGTTGGCCATGATCTGCTTCACGGTCGGCGAGGGCGAGGGCGAGGGGGACTTCGAGGCGGAGGCCGAGGCGGACGGAGACGGCGAGGCGTCGCCGGGCTTGCCGTCCGAGGAGGCGGAGGCGGACGGGGACGGTTCCGCCACGGTCGCGGAAGGGGACGCGGAAGCGGAGCCCTTGGACTCCGAGTTCTGCGGTCCGCAGGCGGTCGCGGCGAGCGCGACGGCGGTGGCCACCCCAAGCGTGCGGATTATGACTCTCTGGCGGTGCAGGCGGAGCATTGCATTCCCCCGAATTCTGACGTCGTGTATCTAGGTGATGCCTGGCGGGCGTGGAGAGTTGCAGAAGATCGCGGGATGTTGCGCCATTGTGACCAGCGGCCGCCACGCGGACGGCCACAGCCGTCGCGGGGAAGGTTGTATCAGCCCCGGGCCGGTTCTCTCCAGGGAGGACTACGTCACATGGCCAGCACCGAGAGCGGAATCCCGATCGAACCGGTTTACGGGCCTGAGGATCTGACGGGGTGGGACCCGGAGGTCAAACTGGGTGCACCAGGGGCATACCCGTACACGCGGGGCGTCTACCCCACGATGTACACCGGACGGCCGTGGACCATGCGGCAGTACGCCGGCTTCGGCACGGCCGCCGAGTCCAACGCCCGGTACCGGCAGCTCATCGAGGGCGGCGGCACCGGGCTGTCCGTGGCCTTCGACCTGCCGACGCAGATGGGGCACGACTCCGACGCCCCCCTCGCGCACGGCGAGGTCGGCAAGGTGGGCGTCGCGATCGACTCGCTCGACGACATGCGGGTGCTGTTCGACGGGATCCCCCTGGACCGGGTCTCCACCTCGATGACCATCAACGCGCCCGCCGCGCTGCTGCTGCTGCTCTACCAACTGGTCGCGGAGGAGCAGGGGGTCGCGGCGGACCGGCTGACCGGGACGGTCCAGAACGATGTTCTGAAGGAGTACATCGCGCGCGGGACGTACATCTTCCCGCCCGGACCCTCGCTGCGGCTGACGGCCGACACCTTCCGGTACTGCCGGGCCGAGATCCCCCGTTGGAACACCATCTCCATCTCCGGCTACCACATGGCCGAAGCCGGGGCCTCGCCCGCGCAGGAGATCGCCTTCACGCTGGCCGACGGGATCGCGTACGTGCGTACCGCGCTGGCGGCCGGGATGCCGGTCGACGCCTTCGCACCCCGGCTGTCCTTCTTCTTCGTCGCCCGCACCACCCTGCTGGAGGAGGTGGCGAAGTTCCGGGCGGCCAGGAGGATCTGGGCGCGGGTGATGCGCGATGAGTTCGGGGCAAAAGACCCCAAGTCGCTGATGCTGCGCTTCCACACCCAGACGGCCGGGGTGCAGCTGACGGCGCAGCAGCCGGAGCTCAACCTGGTACGGGTCGCCGTGCAGGGCCTGGCCGCTGTGCTCGGCGGCACCCAGTCGCTGCACACCAACTCCTTCGACGAGGCCATCGCCCTGCCCACGGAGAAATCGGCCCGCCTCGCGCTGCGGACGCAGCAGGTGCTGGCGTACGAGACGGACGTCCCGCACACCGTCGACCCCTTCGCGGGTTCGTACGTGGTGGAGCGGATGACGGACGAGCTGGAGGAGGCGGCGCTCGCGCTGATGCGCCGGGTGGAGGACCTGGGCGGCGCGGTGGCGGCGATCGAGGCCGGCTTCCAGAAGGGGGAGATCGAGCGGAACGCCTACCGCATCGCGCGCGAGACCGAGAGCGGGGAGCGGGTGGTGGTGGGGGTCAACCGGTTCGCGCTGGAGCGGGAGGAGCCGTACGAGCCGCTGCGGGTCGACCCCGCGATCGAGGTGCGGCAGCGGGCGGCGCTGGCCGCGCTGCGGGCGGAGCGGGACGCGGGGGCGGTGGCCGCGGCGCTGGCGGCGGTCCGGGAGGCGGCGGCGGGTCCGGAGAACGTGCTCTACCCGATGAAGGAGGCCCTGCGGGCCCGGGCGACGGTGGGGGAGGTGTGCGGGGCGCTGCGGGAGGTGTGGGGGACGTATGTGCCGACGGACGTGTTCTGAGGCGGGGCTTTCGGGGCTCGCCGGGGCCTCCGCCCGAGGGCCGCACCGGCGGCTCCCCGGCGGCTCCTCGGCGGCTCCTCGGCGGCTCCCCGGCGGCTCCCCGGCGGCTCCCCGGCGGCAGAGACCCGGTATGGAGACCCGTGGGAGACTCGGATCCATGCTGGGAGTCACCGATCTTCCGACCTACATGGTCGGCCTCGTACTGATCATTCTGTTGCCGGGTCCGAACTCGCTCTACGTGCTGTCCGTCGCCGCGCGCGGCGGAGTGCGCAAGGGTTATACGGCCGCCGCCGGCGTCTTCACCGGGGACACCGTCCTGATGGTGTTGACCGCCGCCGGGGCGGGCGCGCTGCTGAAGGCCAGCCCGCTGCTGTTCTCCGTGGTGAAGTTCCTCGGCGCCGGATACCTCGCGTGGCTCGCCGTCGGCATGCTGCGCGGTGCCTGGGCCATGTGGCGCGAGCGCAAGGCGCGCCGGGCGGAGCTCCTCCAGGAGGGTGCCGAGCCCGCGGCGAAGGGCGAGCGGATATACCGGCGGGCGCTGGTGGTGAGCCTGTTCAACCCGAAGGCCATCCTGTTCCTGCTGTCCTTCTTCGTGCAGTTCGTGGATCCCGGCTACGCCTATCCCGCGCTGTCGTTCCTGCTGCTGGGCTCGGTGTCCCAGCTGGTGAGCGCCCTCTACCTGACCACGCTGATCTTCACCGGGGCCCGGCTCTCGGCGGCCTTCCGCAACCGCAAGCGGCTGGCGGCCGGTGCGAGCTCCGCGGCGGGTGTGCTGTTCCTCGGCTTCGCCGCCAAGCTCGCCATGGGCTGACCCGCCGGAACTGCCGGTGCCGCCCAACCCGCCGGAGCCGTCCGCCCGGGGCGGTCAGCCGATCGCCTTGCGCAGCCGACGCGCCAGCCGCCGTACCGCCGGGTGCCGCGGCAGGAAGGACAGCTGGGCCGGGATGCCGCCCGGCAGGCCGAGGGTGGTCAGCCGGCGGCGCTTGAAGTAGCGCCAGGTGTGCTGGGTCAGGTGCCGGACCAGGTACTGCTCGGCCTCCGCGCGCCGCGCCGCCAGGACCTGCGGCTGCATCGTGAAGCCGACCGCCGCGAGCAGGCCGGTCAGCTCCCCGGCGACCTGCTCGGGGCCCGGCTGCGTCCAGGAGCGTACGGCCGCCGGGTCCGCGAGGTCCGGGAGCAGGGCGTCGACCAGGGTCAGCGGGACGCGGTTGCTGTTCTGGTACGGGGTGAGGCGGGCCAGTATGGCGCCCGTGCCGGTCCGGGCGACCGGGAGCCCGTACAGCGTGGCCGCGGTCAGCAGCCCCGTGGAGAAGCAGCCGACCACCAGGGCCGGGCGCAGCCGCTCGTAGAGGGTCTCGGCCAGGACCGGGGCGGTGACCACGGTGAGCCGGGCGCCGAGCCGCTCGGCCTCCGCCTCGGCGCGGCGGGAGTAGGCGGCGGGGGCGCTCGGGTGCGGTTTGAAGACCAGCTCCCGGTGGCCGAGGGCGTGCGCGCCGCGGACCATCTCGACGTGCAGCTCCTCCTCCTCGGCGGCGGACATGAGGTCGAGGGCGGAGAGGTACTGGCCCAGCAGCAGTGCCGGGGCGGACGGCTCGCCGCCCGGGGCGGCGGCGGTCGGTGCCCGCAACTCCGGTGTGCCGGAG
This sequence comes from Streptomyces sp. NPDC051183, assembly GCF_040682455.1. Taxonomy (NCBI): domain Bacteria; kingdom Bacillati; phylum Actinomycetota; class Actinomycetes; order Kitasatosporales; family Streptomycetaceae; genus Streptomyces; species Streptomyces sp. NPDC051183. The sequence goes on along the minus strand of NZ_JBFBBA010000006.1, from coordinate 183,917 downwards.
GCGGGTTCGGCGGCGAGCTCGGCGAGGACCTTCAGGAAGGCCGGCGCCGGGACCAGCTCCGCCGGTACGTCGAACTCGGTGAGCAGCAGCGGCTCCAGCCCCGGTACGAGGTCAAGGTGCAGCACCCGCCGTACCCGCATGCCGAGCTGGGGGTCGAGGCGGAAGCGGGTGGGGCCGTAGCTCATCAGCCCGTCGGCGTAGACGTCCACGGTCGCGCCGGGGAAGAGCCGGCACAGGCTCTGGGCGGGCGGGACCTGGAGGGACTCCACGATCAGCTCGACGCGGTCCTCGCCGATGCCCCACAGGGTGCGCAGCTGCCGTTCCCACAGCGGGACGTCGTCGGGCCGCGGGGCCCAGGTGCTGGGGTGCTGCGGGGCGATGACGGCGTTCCAGTCGAGCACCCTGTCGAAGCGCGTGCGCAGGGCGGCGAAACCGGGCATGTCCGCGAGCCCCGGGGCGATCTCGGCGGTGACGGAGTGGTTGCTGGTCAGCAGGATCCGGCGGCCGGCGGGCGGGAAGGCGCCCGCGTCGATCCCGGCGGCGAGGGTGGCCGTGCCGTAGAGGGTGGAGGCCAGGAAGATCTGGGTGACGCTCACGCGGCGGCTCCCGGCGCCGCCGTGGCCGCGGCTTCCACCGCGGCCGTGGCCTGCGAGGAGCGGCGGCGCAGTCGGCGCAGCCGGTCCGCGCGTTCGAGGTCCATCGAGTTCACGGCGTGGTCCAGCACGTCCTGCGGCATGCGCCCGAGAGCGGCCGTGCTCATGGAGCGGAGATTCTTGGCCACGGCCGGTTCGAACCTTTCGATGGAGCCGATGTGGTGCGCGATAATTGCGCAATATGTGCGGACGGCTTTGGGAAGAAGAAGATCGGCTTCGCGGTCGGCGGCCGTTTCGGACAGGACTTGATCAAATGCTCGAATGAAATCGAGCTGACGCTCGTCCCCGATCTGCGTCAGAGAGGTGGAAATGCCGCGCCGGTAGAAGATTCCGGGCAGGCCGACCGCCGCGAAGGACTCCGCCTCCCGGTGCAGCCGCCAGATCCACGGCCGGTCCTCCGCGGTCCGCAGCCCGTCGGTGAAGTGCAGCAGCCCGCGGTCCAGCAGCCGCCGGTGGTACATCCCGGCCCACGCGTACGGGTAGTCCACCGAGGTCGGGCGGGAGGCGGGCAGGATCCCGCGGCGCGGGGCGGCGACGACCGACTCCGGGCCGTAGGGCACCCGCTGCACCTGCCGCGTCCGGCCGGTGCACTGGACATGGTCGGTACGGACGAAGTCGCAGCTCAGGGCCTCGATGGCGGCCAGTGTCCGGGCCAGGTGGCCCGGCGCCAGCCAGTCGTCCCCGTCGAGGAAGGCGACGTACTCGCCGCGGGCCGCGTCCAGGCCCGTGTTCCGTGCCGAGGCCAGGCCGCCGTTCCGGTCGCGTCTGAGGTGCACCGCCCCCGGCAGGTCGCGCGCGGCCCGCTCCAGCAGTTCGGGGGTCCCGTCCGTCGAACAGTCGTCGACGAGCAGGAACTCGAAGTCGTCCCGGGCGTTGAGTTCGAGACTTTTCAGGGCATCCGGTGCGTATGTCTGCACGTTGTAGAACGGCACGACAACAGAGAGCTTGAGCACCCGGGAGACATTAGGCCGCCGCTCGTCATTCATCATGGCCCGTACGCGGATTTCATGTGAACGACGAACGGCGGGAGCGTTAACCCGCGCGCTTTCGCATTTCGTCGACGGGTTGTTAACCCGCTGTTGTGCGCTCGTTGGGCCGATCACCGAAATTGCGGAATAACTTCTGCCGGGTGCCAGACAGCAATCGCGCCGTTCCACGTGGCGCTCTTCGCGTCGCCGTACTCGCCGATTCCGATACGCGATGGAAATGGGGTGCGCTCACCGCGCGCCGCCTCGGCCCCGGACCCGGCCCCGGACCCGAACCGCACCTCACGGGATACCTGCTGCGCGGCCGGGCCACGCCCACCGCGCGCCAGCTCGGCGAGGTCGGGGTGCGGGCGGACCGGCTCACGGAGGTGACCTGCACGGAGTTCCTCGCGGAGCTGCGCCGAGAGCGCTACGACGTCGTGGTGCTCGCCCTCGTCGGCGGGGCCGTGCAGGCCGTCCTGCACGGGGCGCGTGCGCTGTGGCCCGAGCCGGCCGACCGCCCCGTCCTGGTCACCGGATACGTGGGCGTCGTATACGAGAAGCTCGCCGACGGGCTGCTGCTGCGCCACGGGGCCGACCTCGTCCTCGCCAACTCCCGCCACGACGCCGAGCGCTTCCGCGCCGTGTACGGGGGAGTGGGCGCCGACGCGTCGGCCGTCACCGAGACCGCGCTGCCGTTCCTGGAGGGCGCCCCGTACGAGCCCGCCGGGAGCCGGGCGCACACCGTGGTCTTCGCGGTGCAGCCGTCGGTGCCGCAGGGCCGCGCCGACCGCGCGTACCTGCTGCGGCGGGCCGCCGAGCACGCCCGGCTGCACCCGGAGCGCGAGGTGCTGGTCAAACTGCGCAGCCGGCCCGGGGAGCACACGACGCACCTGGAGGAGTTCCCCTACCAGCGCCTCGCGGAGCGGGTCGAGGGCGGGCTCCCGGCCAACTGCCGCCTCGTGTACGGGAACATGGGCGAGGTGCTGGACGGCGCCGACCTGCTGGTCACCGTCTCGTCCACGGCCGCGCTGGAGTCCCTCCACCGGGGCATCCCGACGGCCGTCCTGACCGACCTGGGCATCCGCGAGGTCCTCGGCAACCACCACTTCCTGGGCTCGGGCTGCCTGGCCTCCTGGGACCAGCTCGACGCGGGCCTGCTGCCGCGGGGCGATGCGGGGTGGCTGGCCGCGCAGGGCGTGGCCGGTGCCGGTGCCGGTGCCGAGGGTGCCGGGAGCGTGCCGGACCCGTACGCCGCCGCCCGGGCGCGGCTCGCGCGGCTGCTGGAGCTGCGGCCGCTCCCGCCCGTCGCCCCCTACTACACCCGGGCCACCGCGCCCGGGTACCTGCCCGGCATCCTCGCGCGCCAGCACCTGGCTCCCGACGGCACCCCGCTGCCGGGCGCGGTCCGGGAGCAGGGCGGCGAGTCCCGGCTGCGCCGCCGCCTGCGCGCGCACGTCCGCGAGGCCGCGCGCGGGGCGTACCGCCAGGGCGTCCAACGGGTGGCCCCCCTGATCCGCAGACTGGGCGAACTGTGACCCGCCCCGGCCCCGGCCCCCATCCCGGGCAGCCGCAGCCCGAGCCGCACGGCCAGGCGCAAGCGCCGCCGCGTGCGGGGGGCGAGTCGCAGGCGCAGGTGTTGCCCGAGCGGCGTGCTCGGGTGGTCCCGGCACTGGACCGGGGGACGGGTACGGGTACCGGTACGGGTACGGGTACGGACCACCGGGTGCTCGCGGTGATTCCGGCTCGCGGTGGGTCCAAGGGGGTACCGGGGAAGAACCTCGCCGAGGTGGGCGGGGTGCCGCTGGTGGCCCGCGCCGTGCGGGCGTGCCTGGACGCGCCGACCGTCACCGACGTCGTGGTCTCCACCGACTCCGAGGCGATCGCCGCCGCCGCCCGCGCCGCCGGGGCCGGAGTCGTACGCCGGCCCGCGGGGATCTCCGGGGACACCGCGACCAGTGAAGCCGCCCTGCTGCACGCGCTCGACGCCTTCGAGGAACTGCACTCCCGCACCGTCGGCACGGTCCTGCTGGTCCAGTGCACCAGCCCGTTCGTCACCGCCTCCGACGTCGAGTCGGTCGCCGCCGCCGTCGTGTCCGGCGGGGCCGACTCGGCCCTCACCGCGGCCCCCTTCCACGGATTCCTGTGGCGGGCCGCCGCCGACGGGGCCGGGCTCGGGGTCAACCACGACACGGCGTACCGGCCCCGCCGCCAGGACCGGCCCGAGGACCTGCTGGAGACCGGCGCCGCCTACGCCATGGACGCCGCCGGCTTCCGCTCCGCCCGCCACCGCTTCTTCGGGCGCACCGTGCCCGTACGCACCGACCCCGCGCGGGTCCTGGAGATCGACGACCCCCACGAACTGGCCCGCGCCCGCCTCCTCGCCCCCCTCCTCGACACCCCTGCCGCACTCCCCGTACCGAAGGACATCCCTGCCATGACCGCCACTTCCCGCCTGCGCAGCTTCCGTTCCCGCATTGCCGGACCCGGCCGGCCCGTCTACGTCGTCGGCGAGATCGGCATCAACCACAACGGCGACCTCGGCAACGCCTTCGCCCTCATCGACGCCGCGGCCGACGCCGGCTGCGACGCGGTGAAGTTCCAGAAGCGCACCCCCGAGATCTGTACCCCGCGCGACCAGTGGGACATCGAGCGCGACACCCCCTGGGGCCGGATGACGTACATCGACTACCGCCACCGCGTCGAGTTCGGCGAGGCCGAGTACCGCGCCATCGACGAGCACTGCGCCAAGCGCGGCATCGACTGGTTCGCCTCCCCGTGGGACACCGAGGCCGTCGCCTTCCTGGAGAAGTTCGACGTCCCCGCCCACAAGGTGGCCTCCGCGTCGCTCACCGACGACGAGCTGCTGCGCGCCCTGCGCGCGACCGGCCGCACCGTCGTCCTCTCCACCGGGATGTCGACCCCGAAGCAGATCCGCCACGCGGTCGAGGTGCTCGGCAGCGACAACATCCTGCTCTGCCACGCCACTTCGACGTACCCGGCCAAGGCCGAGGAGCTGAACCTGCGGGTGATCAACACCTTGCAGGAGGAGTACCCGAACGTCCCGATCGGCTACTCCGGCCACGAGACCGGCCTGCAGACAACCCTGGCCGCGGTCGCCCTCGGCGCCGCCTTCGTCGAGCGCCACATCACCCTCGACCGCGCGATGTGGGGCTCCGACCAGGCCGCCTCCGTGGAGCCCGGCGGCCTGATCCGCCTGGTCCGCGACATCCGCACCATCGAGACCGCGCTCGGCGACGGCGTCAAGCGGGTCTACGAGTCCGAGCTCGGCCCGATGAAGAAGCTCCGCCGGGTCCAGGGCGAGCTCGCGTCGGTCTGACCGGGCCGACGCCCCCCAGCGATCGAGGAGTACGCGGTGAACCCCTCAGCCTCCACCCTGGCTTTCGTCGAGAGTCCCGTCCAGCTCCTCAACGTGCTGGAGTGGGCGTACGCGCAAGGCACCGCCCCGGCGGACCGCGGCCCGCTGCTCGGCGCCGTCCCGCGGCAGCCGGAGCGGACCGCGGCCCACCCGCAGCCCGCGGCCGGGAGCACCGGCAGCACGGCCGCGGGCACGGCCGGAACCCCCGCCGCCGGAGCCGGTACCGCGCACCCGGTGCGGATCGTCGTCCTGCCGCCCACCGACCCCATGTCGCGCGGGCAGCTGCGCCGGATGGCCGGGATCGCCCGGAACGAGGGCCACGACGTGCACTGGCAGGAGGCCCGCGGCGGCGCCGGGGCCCCGCTCAAGGCGCTCGCCGCCCTCGGCGGCCAGGTGCGGCGGGCCCGGCGGATCGTGGTGGGCGACCCCTTCTCCCGCTTCACGCAGCTGCTGCTCGTCCCGGCCCGCGCCGCCGAGCTGGTCGTGGTCGACGACGGCACCGCCACCATGGAGTTCATGGCGCAGCTCGGCCGCGGTGAGCGGCTGCGCCGCTGGCACCGCTCCGGCGGCGGGGTGCTGTCCCGGGTGCGCGAGCTCGCGTACGCCCCGGTGTCGGGCCGGGCCCGGCGCCGGCTGACGCCGGGGCGGCGGCGACGGGTGGAGGTGTTCACCTCGATGCCGGTCGTCCCGCTGCCGGGGATGGAGCTGCGGCTCAACGACTTCGCGTGGACCCGGGCGCGCTTCGGCCCGCCCCGGCTGACCAAGGGGACGGACCTGGTCGGCACTTCCCTGGTGGAAACCGGTGTCGTCGACCCGGACCGCTATCTGGACGCGGTGCGCGCCCTGACCCTGGAGCACGGCGCCACCCGCTACTTCGCGCACCGCCGGGAGTCCCCGGAGAAGCTGCGCATGCTGAGCGAGGCGACCGGGCTGGAGATCGTACGGCCGGATCTGCCGCTGGAGCTGATCGCGCGGCGGGGCCCGGTCGGCCGTACGATCGTCAGCTTTCCGTCCACGGTCGTACACACCCTGCCGTACGCCCTGTCCGGCACCGGTGTGACCGTGGCGGTATGCGATATCGACCCCGAATGGCTCACCGGGGCGGCCTCCGCCCGGGCCCGCAGCTTCCTCGCCGGGGTCACCGACACGGCCCGTGATGTGCACAGACTCCCAGCCCAGGCGGCCCCTGCGGCCGGATGAGCGCGCGAGTTTACCCCCGGGTGCATCCGGTCATGCGTCCAGAGGCCGGGTTTCTTTCCCCTAACGGCATGAATTTCTAGTGATCCCCGACCAGTTGACCCATACGTGCGCCTACCCTTCAACGGGTGAACCAGTTGATGTCCCGCGAGTCCCAGACCGCCCTGCCCGGCAAGCCCGACCGGCCCGAGCTGCCCGGCAAGCTTCCGGACCACCTGCGCGCCGAACTGATCGCCTTCCGCCGGGATTTGCACATGCATCCCGAGCTCGGGAACCAGGAGTTCCGCACCACGGCCGCGGTCAAGGCCCGGCTGGAGAAAGCCGGCCTGCGACCACGCGTGCTGAAATCCGGTACGGGCCTGATCTGTGACGTGGGTACCTGGGACGGCGGCCGGCCGATGCTGGCCCTGCGCGCGGACATCGACGCCCTGCCCATTCCGGATGCCAAGAGGCACGTCTCGTACCGCTCCATCTACCCGGACCGCGCCCACGCCTGCGGCCACGACGTGCACACCGCCGTCGTCCTCGGCGCCGGCCTGGTGCTCGCCGAGCTCGACCGCCGGGGGCTGCTGCCCCGGCCCGTTCGGCTGCTCTTCCAGCCCGCCGAGGAAGTGCTCCCGGGCGGCGCCGCCGACGCCATCGAGTCCGGGGTCCTGGACGGCGTGGGCCGGATCGTCGCGGTGCACTGCGACCCCCGGGTCGACGCGGGGCGGATCGGGCTGCGGCCCGGCCCCATCACCTCGGCCTGCGACCGGCTGGAGGTCGCCCTCGCCGGGCCCGGCGGGCACACCGCCCGGCCGCACCTGACCACCGACCTGGTGACGGCGGCGGCCCGGCTCGCCGTCGACCTGCCGGCGGTGCTGGCCCGCCGGATGGACGCCCGCTCGGGCATGTCGGTCACCTGGGGCCGGATCGAGGCCGGCCACGCCTGCAACGTCGTCCCGATGCACGCGGAGCTGTCCGGAACCGTTCGCTGCCTGGACATCAACGCCTGGCACGAGGCCCCCGACCAGATCCACGCGGCGATCGACGAGATCGCGTCACTGCACCGGGCGAAGTCCGAGATCACCTACGTGCGCGGGGTGCCGCCGGTCGTCAACGACCCGGTGGTCACCGAACTGCTGCGCGAGGCGATGGGCGCGCGGCTGGGCGCCGAGTCGGTCGAGGACACCGAGCAGAGCCTCGGCGGCGAGGACTTCTCCTGGTACCTGGAGCACGTGCCCGGGGCCATGGCCCGCCTGGGGGTCCGTACACCCGGCGACACCGCGAAGAAGGACCTGCACCGGGGCGACTTCGACGTCGACGAGTCCGCGATCGAGGTCGGCGTGGAGTTCTTCACGGCCGCCGCACTGCTGGACGGGAGCGGCGAGAGCCGCCTCGACTCGCGGCGCGCCAGGAGTGGCCGGTAAAAGTCCTTACAACATCCGGGAGTCTTCCGGCGAACGCGTCCAGCCCTTGGTACACAAGGGTTGGGCGCATGAGGAGTTACCGGTCGGTCACTGTCTGGTTCGCGACGATCCGATAACGACTCATGAACAGGCCTTTAACTGACATCTACGCGCGTTACGATCGCCGCGAAACCAGCGCCGGTCGTGGCGCTTCGGTCAGGTTTTGAAGGAGCCTCCCCTTGCGCCGGATCACCAGGATCGCCACCGTGGGCATCGCGTCCGCGGCGCTGGCCCTCTCGGCCACCGCCTGTGGCGGTAAGAAGTCCTCGGACACCGGATCTTCCACGGAAGCCGGTGCCGCCATCGCGTACGACATCGGTGGCCGCGGCGACCAGTCGTTCAACGACGCCGCCTACGCGGGCCTCGAGAAGGCCCAGACGGAGCTGAAGGTCAAGGGCGCCGAGGCGGAGCCCACCGACGGCGAGGGCGAGGCCGACAAGGTCCAGCGCCTCACCGAGCTGGCCCGCAAGGGCAACAACCCGGTCATCGGCGTCGGCTTCGCCTACGCCAAGGCCATCGAGAAGGTCGCCCCGAAGTTCCCGAAGACCACCTTCGGCCTCATCGACGACAGCTCGGTCACCGCTCCGAACATCGCCAACCTCGTCTTCAACGAGGAGCAGGGCTCCTACCTGGCCGGCGTCGCCGCCGCCAAGGCGACCAAGTCCAACACGGTCGGCTTCATCGGCGGTGTCGAGACCCCGCTGATCAAGAAGTTCGAGGCCGGCTTCGTCCAGGGCGTCCAGGACACCAACTCCAGCGCCAAGGTGCTCACCCAGTACCTGACCCAGCCGCCGGACTACACCGGTTTCGCCAAGCCCGACCTCGGCAAGGCCGCTGCCCAGGGCCAGCTGGCCAAGGGTGCGGACGTCATCTACGCCGCCGCCGGTGGCGCCGGTGCCGGTGCCATCGAGGCCGCTGCCAGCAACGGCAAGTGGGCGATCGGTGTCGACTCCGACCAGTACAACCAGGCCGGTCTGTCCAAGTACAAGGACAAGATCCTGACCTCGGCCACGAAGGACGTCTCGGACGCCGTCTTCAACCTGATCAAGTCGGTCAAGGACGGCAAGCCGCAGAGCGGCGAGGTCCGCTACGGCCTGGACACCGAGGGCGTCGGCCTGGCCGACTCCAACCCGGAGTACAAGAAGCTGACCGAGGTCACCGCCGCGGTCGAGAAGGCGAAGGCCGACATCATCGCCAAGAAGATCACCGTCAAGACCGCCCCGTAGGGCCGTGTCTGACACGTAGTCGTGGTCTCCGGGGTCCGGGAAGCGGTCTCATTCGCTCCCGGGCCCCGAGCCGTGTTCTGTGATCCTTGTCGCCACCTGGCCGCAAGTTTTCACTTTCGACAGTGCTACGCGCGTAGAGGCATCGTGGACGCGATAACGTCCCTCTCCCGCCCCCGCCCGTCCCGTCCCGCCTGTCCCCCCTGCCTCCAGCTCCTTCCGCGCCAAGGAGAGTGCGTCATCAACGCGTCCAGCCCGCCCCCCGCCGTAGAACTGCACGGCATCACCAAGCGCTTCCCCGGCGTCGTCGCCAACAAGGACATCGCGATCACCGTCCGCAAGGGCACGGTCCATGCCTTGATCGGCGAGAACGGCGCCGGCAAGTCGACCCTGATGAAGATCCTCTACGGCATGCAGAAGCCGGACGAGGGCACCATCGCCATCGACGGGGAGCAGGTCTCCTTCCACAGCCCCGGCGACGCCATCTCCCGCGGCATCGGCATGGTGCACCAGCACTTCATGCTGGCCGACAACCTCACCGTCCTGGAGAACGTGGTTCTCGGCGGCGAGAAGCTGTACGGCATCGGTGCGAAGGCCCGTAAGAAGATCAAGGAGATCTCGGACGCGTACGGTCTCGGCGTACGCCCCGACGCGCTGGTCGAGGACCTCGGTGTCGCCGACCGGCAGCGCGTGGAGATCCTCAAGGTCCTCTACCGCGGCGCGAAGATCCTCATCCTCGACGAGCCGACCGCCGTGCTCGTGCCGCAGGAGGTGGACGCGCTCTTCGACAACCTGCGCGAGCTCAAGGCCGAGGGCCTGACCGTCATCTTCATCTCGCACAAGCTGGGCGAGGTGCTGAAGGTCGCCGACGACATCACCGTCATCCGGCGCGGCACCACGGTCGGCACCGCCGACCCGAAGACCGCCACGACCAAGCAGCTCGCCGAGCTGATGGTCGGCTCCGAGCTCCCCTCGCCGGAGACCCGCGAGTCCACGGTGACCACCACCCCGATGCTGGAGGTGGAGGGCCTGCGGCTGGCCGCCACCGACCCGGACGGAATCGTCCGCGAGGTGCTGGCCGGGATCAACTTCACCATCCACAAGGGTGAGGTGCTCGGCATCGCCGGCGTCGAGGGCAACGGCCAGACCGAGCTCATCGAGGCCCTGATGGGCATGAGCATCCCGGACGGCGGCACCATCACGCTGGACGGCGGGGACATCTCCACCGTGCCCACGCGCAAGCGCCGCGTGGCGGGCATCGGGTACATCCCGGAGGACCGCCACCGCCACGGCCTGCTGCTGGAATCCCCCCTGTGGGAGAACCGCATCCTGGGCCACGTCACCGAGGCGCCCAACTCCAAGCGCGGCATCCTCGACCCGAAGGCGGCCCGCAAGGACACCGAGCGGATCGTGCGCGAGTACGACGTCCGCACGCCCGGCATCGAGGTCACCGCGGCCTCGCTCTCCGGCGGCAACCAGCAGAAGCTGATCGTCGGCCGCGAGATGAGCCACAACCCGAAGTTCCTCATCGCCGCCCACCCCACCCGTGGTGTGGACGTCGGTGCGCAGGCGCAGATCTGGGACGCGATCCGCGAGGCCCGCCACGAGGGCCTGGCCGTGCTGCTGATCTCCGCGGACCTGGACGAGCTGATCGGCCTGTCCGACACCCTGCGCGTCATCTACCGCGGCCGCCTGGTCGCGGACGCCGACCCCGCGACCGTCACCCCCGAGGAGCTCGGCACCGCCATGACGGGCGCCGCCTCCGGGCACCTGGAAGCAACCGACAACCACTCCGCCGCCGGTGCCGACGCTGGTACCGACTCCACGGAGGACGAGGCCCGATGAAGAAACTCGACAAGGACCGGCTGATCCTCGGCTTCGCCGGGCCCGCGCTCGCGCTGGTCAGCGCCTTCGCGCTGACCATGCTGGTGCTCGCGGCGACGGGTGTGAACCCGGTCGAGCCGCTGCGCATCATGACGGAGAACGCCGGTTACGAGGACGTCCAGGTCCTCATCCTGAACCAGGCCGGCACGTACTACCTGGCAGCCCTGGCCGTGGCCATCGGCTTCCGGATGAACCTCTTCAACATCGGCGTCGACGGCCAGTACCGCCTCGCGGCGATGCTGTCCGCGGTGGTCGGTGCCGCCGTCACCCTGCCGGGCCCGCTGCACATCCTGCTGATCGTGCTCGTCGCCATGCTGGTCGGCGCCTCCTGGTCCGGCATCGCCGGCATCCTGAAGGCCAAGCGCGGTGTCAGCGAGGTCGTCTCCACGATCATGCTGAATGCCATCGCGACCAGCCTGATCGCCTGGCTGATCCTGCCGAAGAACCTCGGCGTCCAGCCGGCCGGCTCCAACGACCTGACCACGGGCGACATCGCCGAGTCCGGCTGGTTCCCGGCCGTGTCCCTCGGTGACGGCCTGGAGATCTACGGCTTCACCTTCGTGGCGTTCGCCCTCGGCATCGTCTACTGGTTCGTGCTCAACCGGACCCGCTTCGGCTTCGACCTGCGCGCCACCGGCGCCAGCGAGTCCGCCGCGCAGGCCTCCGGTGTGGACGCCAAGAAGATGATCATCACCTCGATGCTCATCTCGGGCGCCGTCGCCGGCCTCGCCGGCATGCCGGTGCTGCTGGGCGACAGCCACACGTACAGCCTGTCCTTCCCGGTCGGCGTCGGCTTCACCGGCATCACCATCGCGCTGCTCGGCCGCAACAGCCCGGTCGGCATCCTCCTCGCCGCGTTCCTGATGGCCTTCATCGACAAGGCCTCGGCCTCGCTCGACACCGAGGGGTACGCGAAGGAGATCGGCACGATCATGAAGGGCCTGATCGTGATCGCGGTCGTCGTCTCGTACGAGCTCGTCCGCCGCTACGGGATCCGCCGCCAGCAGCAGAAGGTCGGCGAGGAACTCGCCGCCGGCGGCGCCATCAAGACCGACAAGGAGGTCGCGGCGTGAGCACCAGCACCGTTTCCGCGACGGCCGCCGCCCCGAAGAAGTCCGGCGGCCGCAAGAAGCTGTCCCTGCCCTGGATCATGCTGATCATCGCGGCCGCCCTCGCGCTGGTCTCGCTGGTCCGCCTGATCAGCGGGGCCGACGACCTGACCTCCGTCGGCCAGGTCTCCGGCGCGCTCTCGCTCGCCGTGCCGATCGGCCTCGCCGGCCTCGGCGGCCTGTGGGCCGAGCGCGCGGGCGTCGTCAACATCGGCCTCGAAGGCATGATGATCCTCGGCACCTGGTTCGGTGCCTGGGCCGGCTACCAGTGGGGCCCGTGGACCGGTGTCATCGCCGGCATCATCGGCGGCGCCATCGGCGGCCTGCTGCACGCGATCATCACGATCACCTTCAACGTCAACCACATCGTCTCCGGTGTGGCCGTCAACATCCTGGCGCTGGGCTTCACCCAGTACCTGTCGAACTTCACGTTCGCCGAGGCCAAGGGCGGCTCCTCCAAGCAGTCGCCGCAGGTCGAGGGGATCTACAAGATCACAGTGCCGGGGTTGTCGGACTGGATGGCCGACCTCCAGGGCAAGCACTGGTTCTTCATCTCGGACCTCGCCGGGGTCATCGGCGGCCTGGTCACCGAGATCTCGCTGCTCACGATCCTCGCCCTGCTGCTGATCCCCGGCACCTGGTGGGTGCTGTGGCGCACATCCTTCGGCCTGCGCCTGCGCTCCTGCGGTGAGAACCCGGTCGCGGCGGAGTCGCTGGGCGTCAACGTCTACAAGTACAAGTACATCGCCGTGATCGTCTCGGGCGCCCTTGCGGGCCTCGGCGGCGTGTTCCTGTCGATCGTGGCGAGCCCGATCTACCAGGAGGGCCAGACGGGCGGCCGCGGCTACATCGGCCTCGCCGCGATGATCTTCGGCAACTGGATGCCGGGCGGCATGGCGCTGGGCGCGGGCCTGTTCGGCTTCATCGACAGCCTCAAGCTGCGCGGCGGTGCCGAGAACGTCCACGCGATGCTGCTGCTCCTCGCGATCCTGCTGGTCCTGGTCGTGGCCTGGCAGATCTACAAGAAGAAGTACGTCCAGGCCGGCATCGCGGCGGTCTGCGCCGCGGGGCTGTTCCTCTGGTACGCCCTGACCGACGCGGTGCCCAGCCAGTTCGTGGACGCCGCCCCGTACGTGACGACGCTGCTGGTGCTCGCACTGTCGGCGCAGCGGCTGCGGATGCCGAAGGCGGACGGCCTGCCGTACCGCAAGGGCCAGGGCAAGTGACGACGGCGCTCGGCCCCGACTGGGAGTCCCTGCGCAAGGCGGCCCGGGACGCGATGTCCCGGGCGTACGCCCCGTACTCGGGCTTCCCGGTCGGCGTCGCCGCCCTGGTCGACGACGGCCGGGTCGTCGTCGGCTGCAACGTGGAGAACGCGAGCTACGGGCTGGGCCTGTGCGCCGAGTGCGGCCTGGTCTCCTCCCTCCAGGCCACGGGCGGCGGTCGCCTGACGCACTTCACCTGCGTCGACGGCAAGGGCGAGATCCTCGTCCCCTGCGGGCGCTGCCGACAGCTCCTGTACGAATTCGGCGGCCCGGAACTGCTGGTGGAGACCCCCGACGGGATCCTTCCGCTGGCGCAGATGCTGCCGCAGGCCTTCGGGCCCGACCACTTGAGATAACCGCGTCGACGGCCCTTCGCCCTGCCGGGCGGAGGGCCGTCGTACTTGTCTCCCCTCCTGCCACACCCTCCCTCTCTCTATGCGCGTAGAAGGAAGCACATCATGGACGTCATCTCCGTCATCCGTACGAAGCGGGACCGCGGCGAGCTGAGCCCGGAGCAGATCGACTGGGTCATCGACGCCTACACCCGCGGCGTCGTCGCCGACGAGCAGATGTCGGCGCTGGCCATGGCCATCCTGCTCAACGGCATGAACCGTACGGAGATCGCCCGCTGGACCGCCGCGATGATCGCCAGCGGTGAGCGCATGAACTTCGACTCGCTGTCGCGCCCGACCGCCGACAAGCACTCCACCGGCGGCGTCGGCGACAAGATCACGCTGCCGCTGGCCCCGCTCGTCGCCGCCTGCGGTGCGGCCGTGCCGCAGCTGTCCGGCCGAGGCCTCGGCCACACCGGCGGCACCCTGGACAAGCTGGAGTCCATCCCCGGCTGGCGCGCGCTGCTCTCCAACGAGGAGATGCTGAACGTCCTGGACACCACCGGCGCGGTCATCTGCGCGGCGGGCGACGGCCTGGCCCCGGCCGACAAGAAGCTGTACGCCCTGCGCGACGTGACCGGCACCGTCGAGGCCATCCCGCTGATCGCCTCCTCGATCATGTCCAAGAAGATCGCCGAGGGCACGGGCTCGCTGGTCCTGGACGTGAAGGTCGGCACCGGCGCCTTCATGAAGAACATCGCGGACGCCCGCGAGCTGGCCTCCACGATGGTCGGCCTGGGCACCGACCACGGGGTGAAGACCGTCGCGCTGCTCACCGACATGTCCACCCCGCTCGGCCTCACCGCGGGCAACGCCCTGGAGATCCGCGAGTCCGTCGAGGTCCTGGCCGGCGGCGGCCCCTCCGACGTGGTCGAGCTGACCCTGGCCCTGGCCCGGGAGATGCTGGACGCCGCGGGCATCAAGGACGCCGACCCGGAGAAGGCCCTGGCCGACGGCTCCGCGATGGACGTGTGGCGCCGGATGATCGCCGCTCAGGGCGGCGACCCGGACGCGGCGCTGCCCGTGGCCCGCGAGCAGCACGTCGTCACCGCCCCGGAGTCGGGCGTGCTGACGCGCCTGGACGCGTACGGGGTGGGCGTGGGCGCCTGGCGCCTGGGCGCCGGCCGCGCGCGCAAGGAGGACCCGGTGCAGGCGGGCGCGGGCATCGAGCTGCACGCGAAGCCGGGCGACACGGTGACCGCGGGCCAGCCGCTGATGACGCTGCACACGGACACCCCGGAGAAGTTCGAGTACGCCCTCGCCTCGCTGGACGGCACCTTCGACATCGCCCCGGCGGGCACGGCCTTCTCGGCCACGCCGATCGTGCTGGACCGCATCGCGTAGTCCTGCACGCTCACTCGTACAGCTGAACGGGACCAGTGGACGACCGCCGGTCCCGTTCGTCATGCTGGGATCGGTGCCAACAGCTTGAGGAGCACACCATGAGCGCACTCACCGTCCAGCACGAGCCACGAGGTGGCGACGACTGGGACGAGCTCGTTCGTATCCGCGAGGAAGCGAACTGGCCGGAGGGCTGCAAGGTGGAGATCATTGAGGGGATCCTCACCGTGGCACCACAACCGTCCTACGAGCACAATTTCATCGCGGCCAAGACCGCTCGTCGCCTGAACTCCGTGATTCCCGAGGACTGGGAGGTCTACCAGACCTTGGGGTTGGCTCTCCCCGCGCGTAGCGGCCTGTACATCCCCGACCTCGTAGTGGTGCAGGACGGTGTGGAACGCGATCCTGACGGTCACGTACCAGCGGCTGCCGCCGAACTGGTCGTCGAGATCACATCAAGGTCAAACGCCAAGCACGACCGCGTCGCCAAGCTGGCGGGGTACGCACAAGCAGGCGTCCCGCTCTACCTTCTCATCGATGCCTTCGCTGCCCTGGGCCCCACGATCACCCTTCATGGGCAACCTAGGGGTGATCTCTACCGAGTCCTGCGAGTCGGCAAGTTCGGCGAGACGTTCCATCTACCCACGCCCTTCGACGTCGAGCTCGACACGTCGGCATTCCCGACCCCGTGAGGTGATCCCCCGGCGCCGATGAGTTCCAGGCCGCGGGGGAGTCATCACCTCGTGGAGATCATGCGACTCGTGCTGCCCGGGGCGAAACCGACCGCGCAGGACACGGCCCGGCTGTGTGCCCGGCTCTACGCGGACGGGGCGTCCGCCGTGGTGTGCGACGCCGGAGCCGTCACCGAGCCGGGGCTGGCCGACGTGAACGCGCTGGCCCGGCTGCGGCTCGCCGCCGGGGACCGGCCGTTCCGGGTCACCGGGGCCGGTCCGGCGCTACGCGCCCTACTGGACCTCGTAGGACTCGTCGAGCTGCTCGGGGAGCCCGAAGAGGGGGAACCACCGGGCGGTGTCCAGGAAGGCGTTGAGCCCGACGATCTTCCCCTCTGACACCTCCAGGACCTGGAGCGCCCACGGGGTCCAGCCCGGCTGCCCGTCCTCCCGCGGCCGGTACTGGCCGAAGGCGGGCATGCCGTTCGCCGTCGTCGGGAGCAGGCGGGAGCCGCGGCAGCCGATGCCCTGGTTCAGGTGCCAGGCCGCGATGTCCTCGTGGCCGCGGAGCCAGAGGTCGAACGGCGGCATCGACAGCACCGCGTCCTCGTGCAGGAGGGCGGTGAGGCGGGTGATGTCGTACGCCTCGAAGGCCGACAGGTACTGCTCCAGCAGCTTGGCCTGGTCGGTGTCCAACGGGTCGGCGGACTCGCTCTCCCGGATCCGGGTGGCGGCCAGGGTGGCCCGGGCCCGCTGGAGCGCGCTGTTCACCGAGGCCACGGTGGTCTCCAGCAGCGCGGCGACCTCGTCGGCCTTCCAGGCCAGCACCTCGCGCAGGATCAGCACGGCCCGCTGCTTCGCCGGCAGGTGCTGGAGCGCGGCCACGAACGCGAGGCGTACGGACTCCTTCGCCAGCGCCATCTCCGCCGGGTCGGCGGTCTGCGGCAGCACCCGGCCGTCCGGGACCGGCTCCAGCCAGGTCACCTCTGGCCGCTCGTTCAGCACGGCGGAGGCCTGGTGCTGCGGGGCGGTGAGGTCCATGGGGCGGGCCCGCTTGTTCCCCGCGTTCAGCAGGTCCAGGCAGACGTTGGTGGCGATCCGGTACAGCCACGAGCGCAGCGAGGAGCGGCCCTCGAACTTGTCGTAGCTGCGCCAGGCGCGGATGTAGGTGTCCTGCACCGCGTCCTCGGCGTCGAAGGAGGAGCCGAGCATCCGGTAGCAGTAGCCGGTGAGTTCGACCCGGTGGCGGTCCATCGCCGCGTCGAGGTCGCTGCCGGTCGCCGTGTCTGTCATGTCCGTCGATCCCCCTGGTAGAGCCCGATGCTTCGGAACCTACCGGACGGCTCTGACAGCCGCAGCCGGGACGGCGAACCGGGCGGCCCGCGCCGCGTGCGAACCGTACAGGGTGATCGAGACGACGCCGAGCACCGCGAGCAGGGCGATGCCGGTCGTCGCGGCCCAGCCCGCCGAGTGGTAGGCGAGCGCGCCCAGGGTGCCGCCGGCGCTGGAGCCGAGGTAGTACGCCGACTGGTAGAGCGCGGAGGCCTGGGCGCGGCCCGTCTTCGCCGTGCGGCTCACCGCCGCCGCGGCCACCGCGTGGCCCGCGAAGAACCCGGCCGTGATCAGGACCAGGCCCGGCAGGATCGCCGCCAGCGACTGCGAGAGGGACAGCAGCAGGCCCAGCGCGGTGGTGGTGACCGCCAGGTAGAGCGCGCCGCGCCGGCCCACGCGGCCCACCAGCCGGCCGGCGGCCGCGGAGGAGACCGTACCCACCAGGTAGACCAGGAAGATCGAGCCGATCACGCCCTGCCCGAGGGAGAACGGCTCCTCCACCAGGCGGTAGCCGATGACCGTGTACACGGCGCCGAACACGGTCATGAACAGCGCGCCGATCCCGTACAGCCGCAGCAGCAGCGGGTCGCGCAGGTGGCCGGCGACGGTACGGCCCACCGCGCGCGGGTTCAGCGAGGCCGGGCGGAAGAACCGGGCCCGGGGGAGCAGGACGCGGAAGGCGACGGCGCAGGCCAGGGCGAGGACGCCGACCGTGAACAGGGCCGCCCGCCAGCCCCACGCCTGGGCCGCCCAGCCGGTGACGATGCGGCCGCTCATGCCGCCGATGGAGTTGCCCGCCACGAACAGGCCGATCGCGGCGACCAGCGCCTTCGGCTTGACCTCCTCGGCCAGGTACGCCATCGCGGAGGCGGGGATGCCCGCGATCGCCGCGCCCTGGACGGCGCGCAGCGCGACCAGCCACTCCAGGTTCGGCGCGAAGGGGACGAGGAGCGCGACGCCGACGGCCACCGCCATCGACCAGGTCATCATCCGGGTCCGGCCGAACCGCTCGGACAGGGCGCTGAGCGGCAGGACGAACAGCGCCAGCGCTCCGGTGGCCGCGGACACGGTCCAGCTGGCCTGACCCGCCGTCACCCCGAAGCCCTCGGAGATCGCGGGCAGCAGCGCCTGGGTGGAGTAGAGGAGGGCGAAGGTGGCCAGTCCGGCGGCGAAGAGCGCGAGGCTCAGGCGGCGGTAGCCGGGGCGGCCGGGGGAGTGGGCTTCGAACTCCGGTGCGGGGGACGGCGAGGTGGAGGCACCCGCGGTGACGGGTGCCCCGGTATGAGCGGGAGGCATGGGAAAACGGTAGGCCGCGGTTTTTCATGCGTCCAATGCGTGAAATCGCGATAATCGATCCACTGCTGCATCACCACAGCTCAGAGGGGTGTATGTCGATGAACCGTTACGAAGAAGACATGGCCGTGACAAGCGTGCTGGCCCCCCGCCTCGCGTACTTCGTCGCCGTGGCCCGGCACGAGCACGTCACCCGCGCCGCGCACGAGCTGGGTGTCCCGCAGTCCACCCTGTCCCGGGCCATGGTCCGGCTCGAACAGGACCTCGGCGTCACCCTGTTCGCCCGCAAGGGCCGTACGGTCGCACTCACCACGGCGGGCCGGACCTTCCTCGCCTCGGCGCAGCGCTCGCTCGCCGAGATCGCCCGCGCCGCCGGATCCGTACAGCAGGACGCGGACCCGGCCTTCGGGAAGGTCGCCTTCGGCTTCCTGCACACCCTGGGCCCCGAGACCGTGCCCGGGCTGATCCGCGCCTTCCGCGCCGACCATCCGGGCGTGCGGTTCTCCCTCGTGCAGAACTACGGCGAGGCGATGCTGGAGCGGCTGCGTGCGGGCGAGCTCGACCTCTGCCTGACCTCGCCGCTGCCCGACGCCCCCGACCTGGTGGCGCGCCGCCTCGACGAGCAGCGGCTGCGGCTCGTGGTCCCCGACGACCACCGGCTCGCGGGGCGCAAGCGGATCCGGCTGGCCGAGGCCGCGCAGGAGACCTTCGTGACCCTGGAGCCGGGCTACGGACTGCGCCGGATCACCGACGACCTGTGCGCGGAGGCCGGGTTCGCGCCCCGGGTGGCCTTCGAGGGGGAGGAGGCCGAGACCCTGCGCGGCCTCGTCGCGGCGGGCCTGGGGGTGGCCCTGCTGCCGCCGCCCGCCGTGGCCAGGCCGGGCGTGGTCGAGCTGACCGTGACGGCTCCGCGGGCGGTCCGGGAGATCGGCGTGGCCTGGCTCGACGGGCATCCGGACACGCCGCCGGTGGCGGAGTTCAAGCGGTTCCTGCTGTCCCGCCGGGGGCGGCTGCTCCCGGAGATCTGAGGGGCGACGGGCCGGCGCTCGCACCCGCACCCGCGGCGGCCGACAGCAGGAAGCCCGCCTGGAAGCGGGACTTGGCCCCCACCGCGCGCATGACCTCGGCGATGTGGCGCTGGCAGGTGCGCTCCGACATGCCCAGCCGGCGGGCGATGACCTTGTCCTCCAGCCCCTCCGCGAGGAGCCGGACGATGTTCTGGCGCAGCTCGTCGGAGATGGACCGGGCCTGGTCCGGGCCGACCGTCGTGGCGAAGGGCTCGGCCTCGACCCAGGAGCGCTCGAAGGCCTGCACCATGAAGTCGACGACGTTCGGCTCGCGCACCACGAGCGCGGCGGCGGTGTCGTCGCGGACGGCCATGATCCCGGTGTGCTGGTCGATGAGGATCATCCGCATCAGGCCGTCGCCGAGGGTGCGGACCTGACCGCCGCGAGCCGCGACCCGCTCGACGTACGCGGCCGTCGGGCGCGAATAGCGGGCGGTGTGCTGGTAGATCGTACGCATCCGCACCCCCCGGCCCAGCAGCGACTCGTCCCGGTCGATCGCCTGCTCCAGGACCCGGGTGGGGCGGCCGCCGCCCGGATGGGAGGTCAGTACCTCGTGCTCCGCCGCGGCGAGCATGTGCCCGATCAGGTGCTGGATGGCGGCGGGGTCGGTGATCAGCTCCAGGTGCTCCGTCTGTTCCAGGCCGCGTCCCGCGCTGCCCGCCTCGTACGCCGGGACCAGCGCCTCCAGCAGGCCGCGCAGGCGGTCCATCTCGTCGTGGGTGTCGCGTACGCGCAGGGCCAGCGGGGCCAGCGAACGGGCGGCGGCGGCGCGCGGGGACACGGCGCCCCACCGCTCGGCGGCGTCCGGGCCGAAGCCGTCCGGGACGCGCTGGAGCAGGTGGGCGGAGGAGAGCTCGGCGATCGCGGCGCCGGCCGGCGCCCCCAGGGCGGCGGTGGCCTCCGCCCCGGTGAAGGAGCGCCGCTCGACCGCATAGACGTACAGGTGGCGGGCCGCAGGGCTCAGCCGGTCGCCCTCCGGAGGAAGGGAAGCATCCGCTGGCATGTCCATATTCGTCCCGGCCTGTGGCTGTTCGTAAACCCCTCGTGTTCCCGCAAGGCACCAAGACGATGCCCTCCGAACGGCTGGAGCATATGCCGAACAGGCACAGTGGTTCCACGGCGTATTCGGGGGAGGGCGCGGGCCACAGGCCCGCGCCCCGCCGTGCTTCCGGTGGCCGCGCCGGATCTGCCCGTGCCTTCCGTCCGGGAGGGGACGGTTCGGCCGGTACGGGCGGATCCGCGCGGCCACCGGTGGGCGCGCACCACGGACGGCGGACCCCGGTGTCAGATCCGGGTCAGCTGCGGCACCTGCTGTCCGACCGGCCCGCCCGCGGGCTCCGGCGCCGGGGCCGGATCCGGATCCGGGACCAGGGCCGGCTCCGGGAACTCCGACTTCGCGCGCCGGCGCTCCAGCCGGTCCACGGCCGGCGCCGTGACCGCCGTGGTCACCAGCGCCATCAGCACCAGCATGGTGAAGAGCTTCGGACCGATCACGCCCAGCTCCAGGCCGATGTTGAGCACCACCAGCTCCGTCAGGCCCCGGCAGTTCATCAGCGCGCCCAGCGTCATGGCCTGCGACCACGGCCGCCCGGTGGCGCGCGCCGCGAGCGCGGACCCGCCCCACTTCCCGCAGACCGCGACGACGAGCACCGCGCCCGCCCACAGCCACTGCACCGGATCGGCGGCCAGCATCGCCAGGTCGGTCTTCAGCCCGGTGTGCACGAAGAACAGCGGGAGCAGCAGCGGCACGGTGACCGCGCGCAGCCGTCCGGCGGAACGCGTGACCGCGGAGTTGCCCCGCGGGGTGACGACCCCGAAGAGGAACGCGCCGAACAGCGCGTGGATCCCGATCCGGTCGGTGGCCAGCGCGGCCAGGCACAGGCCGCTGAAGAGCACCGCGAGGAGGATGCCGTCGCGGTGGGCGGTGTCGGTGTCGGTGTCCGGGCCGTCGCCGTCCGCGCGGGCCACGATCCGGGCGAGCAGCGGACGTACGACCTTCAGCATCAGCACCACGAAGCCGACGGTGAGCACCGCGGTGACCACCGCGCCCATGGCCGAGCTGCTGGTGGTGACGGCGACGACCACGGCGAGCAGGCACCAGGCGGCCACGTCGTCGACGGCCGCGCAGGCCATCGCGAGCGCCCCGGTCGGGGTGCCGTACATCCCGCGGTCGGTGAGGATCCGGGCGAGCACGGGGAAGGCGGTGACGCTGACCGAGACGGCGACGAACAGCACGAACGGCAGCCGGCCGACGCCCTCGGGGGCGTAGTCCGCGTACAGCGCGAGGGCCAGCGGGACGCCCAGGGCCAGCGGCAGGGCGATGCTCGCCCCGCTCACGCCGAAGGCGGTGCGGCTGTGGCCGCGCAGCGCCTTGAGGTCGAGCTCCAGGCCGACCAGGAACATGAAGGCGAGCAGGCCGATGTTGCCGAGCATCCCGGTGAAGGGGATGACGTAGGACGGGAACAGCCAGGACTGCGAGGCGGGCCAGAGCCAGCCGAGCAGCGAGGGCCCGAGCACGATGCCGGTGGCGATCTCGCCGATGACCGCCGGCTGGCCGAAGCGGCGCACCAGGCTCGCTCCGGCCCGGCACGCCAGGATCACCGCCGGTACGGCGAGCAGCACGGCGGGCAGTGGATCAGGTGCTGCGGCCATGACTGGTGGCTCCTTCCCGGACGGCGGCGGACCACGCGGCGTACCGTCGGCGGCCGTAGAGCAGGGGTGCGTCGTCGGTGTCGCGCAGGGTGACGCGCTCGACGCGGGCGAAGACGGCGGTGTGGTCGCCGAAGGGCATCGTACGGATGACCCGGCAGTCGGCGGTGGCGTGGGCGTCGGCCGTCAGGTGCGGTCCGCCGGCGCCGAGGGGCAGGCGCCACTCGGTGACGCCGAAGCGGTCGGCGGCGGCCGAGGCGAAGAGGTCGGAGGTGGCGCGGGCCCGCTCGTGGAGCAGGTTGATGGCGAACTGGCCGTCGGCCAGGATGGATTCGAGGGTGGGGCTGGCGGTGCGGACGCCGACCATGACGGTGGCCGGGGACAGGGCGACGCTCGCGAGCGAGCTGCAGGTCATCCCGCGGGGTTCGGCGTTCTCGTCGAGGGTGGTCAGTACGGTGACGCCGGTCGGGAAGCCGGCCATGAACGGCCGTATGTCGGCCTCCGCGGCCGGCGTGTGTGGCACTGCTTCGGACATGTCGGTCTCCTGAGTGGGGAGGATGCGGGGCGGCTGCGCGAGCCGGGCGGGCGGTACGGGCGTACGACGCGGTACGGGCGTACGGGCAGTACGGGCGTACAGGCGGTACGGGCGGTACGGGCGCACGCGCCGCCCGGGAGCAGCGCGGCCCGGCCGGCCGGAGGGGGGAGATCCGGGCGGCCGGGCCGTGCGGGGAGCGACTACTGCTTGCCGTGCAGCTGGCGCAGGTAGTCGTAGGTGCTGGGCAGGGTCTCCAGCAGGTTCTGCTGCTGGCGCTTGACCGTGTGGAACAGCGGCTCGGCCCCGGCGACCGACTCAGGCTTGTGCGCGAGGGAGGGCAGCGGGGCGTCCGGCTCCAGGCCGAGGCCCGCGAAGATGCAGTAGTAGCTGCCGTTGGTCCAGAAGTTGCGGAACTCGGCCTCGAAGTTGCCGTAGTACGTGGACTCGTCGGTGATCGGCGAGTTGATGGGCAGGCCCGCCTTGTACGCGGCGATCTTCTCCTGGATGTTCTTCGGGAGCGTGAGCTCCTTGTTGGCCTGCCAGAACGGGGTGTCGTTGCGCGGGGCGTAGTAGAAGTGCGCCTGGATGAAGTCGCGGGTGTCGTCGAACATCACCTCGATCTCGTGGTTGAACGCGTCGACGAGGGCCGGGGTGAAGTTGCGGTCCGGGAAGTGCTTGGCGAGCTGGTAGATCGCGGCGGTGATGAAGTAGATGCCGGTCGACTCCAGCGGCTCCAGGAAGGCGGAGGACAGGCCGATGCTGACGACGTTCTTGACCCAGGCGCGCTCGTTGCGGCCGACGCGGAAGCGGACGTGGTTGAACTTCGTCGTCTCCGGGTCGAGGTTCCAGAGCTTGCAGAACTCCTCGGTGGCCTCGTCCTGCGTGGCGAACTTGCTGGAGTAGACGTAGCCGGTGCCGAAGCGGCCGAGCATCGGGATCTTCCAGGTCCAGCCCGACTTCATGGCGATGGCAGAGGTGTACGGCTCGATGCCGTTGGCGGCGTCGTCGTGCGGGACGGCGGTGGCCACCGCGCTGTCGCACAGGAGGTGGTCGCTCATGTCGATGAACGGCTCGCCCATGGCCTTGTTGATCAGCAGGCCGCGGAAGCCGGAGCAGTCGACGAAGAGGTCGGCGTCGAGGGTGAGGCCGCCCTTGGTCCGCAGGGCCGTGACGTAGCCGCGGTCGTCCTTCTGGACCTCGGTCATCTCGTCCTGGACGTGATTGACCCCGAGCTTCTCGGTGGCGAATCTTCTGAGGAAGTCGGCGACGAGGGCCGCGTCGAAGTGCCAGGCGTAACGGGTGGCCGGGCGGCCGTCCATCCAGCGCGGGGACTTCAGGGCGTCCATGACGGGGGGCTCACGGAAGCACGCGTAGTCGAACGGCTCGGTGGTCAGGCCCTCGTGCTTGCGCTTGAACCAGTAGTGCGAGAGCGGTGTCTGGTCGTAGTCCGGGAGCAGGCCGAAGGGGTGGTAGAAGTGGTCCGGGCCGCCCGCCTCCAGCTCGCGGGCGCCGGCCTCGCCCTCGCCGCCGGTGCGCCAGTTCACGAAGCGGACCGCCATCTTGAAGCTGGCGTTGCACTCCCGCATCCACTCGTCCTCGTTGATGCCGAGGAAGTCGAAGAACGCGCGGTGCAGGTTGGGGACCGTCGCCTCGCCGACACCGATCCGTGGGATCGCGGGGGCCTCCAGCACCGTGATGTCCACAGTGCCCTGCAGGGCCTTGCCGAGGTAGGCGGCGGTCATCCAGCCGGCGGTGCCGCCACCGAGGATGACGACTTTCTGGATGCGTGCGTCGGTGCCGGTCACAGTCATGAGCGGTCTCTCTTCCTGAGCAGGGTGATCGAGTGGATGCCGAAAAGACTCGGGACCCCCGCTATGACGCCCCTATAGGGGATGTCAATGGCCCGCGCTCGCACCGTATGGCTCACGTATAGCCGCCCCGGCCAATCTGAATCCGCTGCTACAGGGCAGCACCGCCCGACGAGAGGAACTCACATGAGCAACAACAACCTCAACAACAACCTGAACAACAACAACTCGAACAACAACCTCAACAACAACAACCTGAACAACAACAACGTGAACGGCAACAACAACAACGACAACGGCAACAACGCCTGACCGTGCCACCCCACGACCCGTGCCCCTGCCGCCGCTCGGCGGCGGGGGCCGGGGCGCGTCCCGCACGTCCCGCGACCCCAGCAGAGGATGGCTGCATCACATGGCGTACGAAAGGAAGGCCGCCGCCGGGCACCTGGCTGCTCCGGGGCTCAAGGGAATCCTGTCGACGGTGGGAGGAACCCCGCTCGTCGAACTGGAGCGAGTCGTACCGGGGTTCACCTCGCGCGTCTTCGCCAAGATCGAACGCTTCAACCCGGGCGGCAGCGTCAAGGACCGCTCCGCGCTGAGCATGGTCCTGGGCCGCATCCGGTCCGGGGAGCTCATCCCCGGCAAGTCCACGGTGATCGAGTCCAGTTCGGGCAACCTCGCCATCGGACTCGCCCAACTGTGCGCGTACTTCGACCTGCGCCTGATCTGCGTGGTCGACGCCCGCACCACCGAGCAGAACATCGCGATCCTGGACGCCTACGGCGCCGAGGTCGAGATCATCACCGAACCCGACCCGGTGACCGGCGAACTGCTGCCCATGCGGCTGCGCCGCGTCGCCGACCTGCTCGCCTCCACCCCGTACGCGTACTGGCCCGACCAGTACGCCAACCCGCGCAACCGGCTCGCCCACGAGACCACGATGGCCGAGATCGCCGAGGCCCTCGACGGCAAGGTCGACCAGCTCATCGTCGCCGCCGGCACCAGCGGCACCCTGGGCGGCTGCGCCGAGTACATCCGGCGCACCGGCATGAACACCACCGTCAACGCCGTCGACGCCCTCGGCAGCGTGCTCTTCGACTCGCCCGTGGCCTGCCCCCGGCTCATCCCCGGCCACGGCGCCTCCGTACGGCCGCCGCTGCTGCGCCGCGGTGACGCCGACCGGGTCCTGCACGTCACCGACCTGGACTGCGTCGTCGGCTGCCGCCGGCTGGTGCGGCGCGAGGCGATCCTGGCGGGCGGCTCCTCCGGCGGAGTCGTCTCCGCGCTGGAGCGGCTCGCCCCTGCCATCGAGCCCGGCTCGAACGTCGTCCTCGTCCTCCCGGACGGCGGCGACCGCTACCTCGACACCATCTACAACGACAACTGGGTGCGCAGGCACTTCGGCGAGGTCGCCCACCTCTGGAAGGACCCGGCCCGCGGTTTCGCGGCCGGCGAGCTGCTGAGGGAGACGGTGCTGTGCTGATCCTCGGACACCGCGAAGTGCGCGACATCCTCAAGCGCAAGGAGCCGGAGGTGCTCCAGGTCGTCGCGGACGCCCACCGGCTCCACGACGCGGGCATCGCGCACTGCTCCGGCAGCGTCTCCAGGGGCACCGCGCGCACCGGCGCCGGCATCGTGCTCGACTCCCCGGCCGACGGCGGCCCCGAGGCGTTCGTCGAGGCCTCGCTCATCCTGGCCAAGAGCGCCGGCGCCTCGGCGGGCCTGGCCGCCGG
The DNA here is from genome assembly GCF_040682455.1 of Streptomyces sp. NPDC051183. NCBI lineage: Bacteria > Bacillati > Actinomycetota > Actinomycetes > Kitasatosporales > Streptomycetaceae > Streptomyces > Streptomyces sp. NPDC051183. Next base: position 157,973 of record NZ_JBFBBA010000006.1, on the reverse strand, counting down.
ACTGCTCTCCACGCAGCCCGAACCGCGCGGCCTCGCCCTCGTCGGACTCGGCCCGGTCAACCTGGAAGTGCTGCGTTTCGTCAAGGCGCGCTTCCACTCGCTGATCGAGCTCACCCTCTTCGACCCGGACGAGGAGCGGACGATCGCCTTCGCCCGCGAGGCCCGCAAGATCGTCCCGGGCGCCGGCGTCCAGTACGCCGACACGCCCGAAGAGGCCCTGGCCGCCCACGGGCTGGTCTCGCTGGCCACCGCCGCCGACACCCCCCACCTCGGTCTGGCGGCGGCCCGCCCCGGCACCACGGTCCTGCACCTCTCCCCGCGCGACCTCACCGTCGACGCGGTCCTCGGCGCCCGCAACATCGTCGACGACGCGGACCACGCGTGCCGCGGGCGCACCTCCCTGCACCTGGCCGAACTTGCCACCGGTGGACGGGAGTTCGTGACGGCGACGATCGGCGCGCTGCTGCGCGACCCGGACGCCGTCCGCCCCGACCCCCAACGGGTCACCGTGTACTCGCCGTCCGGCCTGCCCGCCTTCGACCTCGCGCTCGCCCGCTGGGTCACGGATCAGGCCGAGCGGTGGCGGATCGGCGTACGGATCGACGACTTCCTTCCGGCGACCCTCACCGCTCCGGCGGTTCCTGTGACAACGTCGGTCTGACCGGGCCGGCCGGTGACACCGGCCGGCCCGGCTGCCGTCCCAAACCCCCACTGGAGTACTGCACATGCTGAACATCGCCTGGCTCACCCTGCGCAGCAGGTGGGCCGCATTCGGCGGGACCTTCCTGGCGCTCGCCCTGGGTGTGGGGCTGATGTCCGCCATGGGTCTCGTGCTCGCCGCCACCACCAGCAGCCCCGACCGGGGACCGGGCCGGTTCGCCCAGGCCCAGGTCGTCGTCCGGGCCGCGCCCGACCTCACCGTCCCCGCGGACTGGGGCGGCACCCAGAGCCTTCCGCTGGAGGAGCCCCGGGGGCTGCCCGCCGAGGTGGTGGCGGACGTGTCCGCCGTCGGCAGGGCGAGCGTGGACCGCAGCTTCTACGCCCAGCTCGCGGGCGGCCCGTCCACCCAGGTCGGCCACCCGTGGAGCTCGGCCGGCTTCGGCGGCTACCGGCTCCTCGCCGGGCAGGCCCCGGCCGGTGACGACCAGGTCGTGGTCGGCGCCGGGTCCGGTGCGGCCCCGGGCGCACGGGTCCTCGTACAGACGGCCCAGGGGCAGAAGCCGTACACGGTGGCCGGGACGGTCGCGGAACTCCCCTTCGAGCAGGCGGTGTTCTTCACCGACGCCGAGGCCGCGCGGCTCTCGCCGCGGGTCGACGCACTGGTGCTGGACGGCGGGGCCGAAGCGGTACGGGCGGCCGTGGGCTCCCGCGGCGAGGTGCTGACCGGCACCGACCGCGGCCAGGCCGACCCGCAGTACCGCGCGGACGAGTCCGCGCTGATCGGCGTCTCCACCATGCTCGGCATGGCGGCCGGCGTCGGCGGCTTCGTCTCCGTGTTCGTCGTCGGCTCCACCTTCGCCTTCTCCGTCGCCCAGCGCCGCCGCGAACTCGCCCTTTTCCGGGTGTCCGGCGCGACCCCGCAGCAGGTGCGCCGCCTCGTGCTCACCGAGGCCGTCGGCGTCGGCGCCGTCGCCTCCGGGGCCGGTGTGCTGCTCGGCCTGGCCGCGGCGCCCGCGCTCGCCGGGAAGCTCGCCTCCGAGGGGGTCGCGCCCAGCTGGTTCACCGTCCCGGTGGACGCGGTCTCCGTCGCCGTCCTGGCCGTCGTCTTCCTCCTCGGGGTCCTCCTCGCGGTGGTCGGCGCCGGGGCCGCCGCCCTGCGGGCCGGCCGGGTCCGGCCGATCGAGGCGCTGCGCGAAGCCGCCGTCGAGACCAAGACCATGACCTGGCCGCGCTGGCTGGGCGGGCTGGCCGCCCTCACCGCGGGCATCGGCCTGATCGCCGTCGCCCCGCTGCTGCCGCCGCTGTACTGGGCGAGCCTGGCCACCTCCGTCGGCCCCGCCCTGATCCTCGCCTTCGCCCTGCTCTCGCCCGTCGTGATCCCGCTGCTCGCGAAGCTCGCCACGGCGCCGGTCGCCTGGACCCGCGGCGCGGGGGCCATGCTGGTGCGGGCCAACACCGTCACCTCCGTGCGCAGGACCGCCTCCACCGCCGCGCCGGTGCTGATCACGGTGGGCCTGGTGTGCTCGCTGTGGAGCACCTCAGGCTCGCTGGAGGGCGCCCGGGCCAAGGAGGCCGAGAGCCGGGTGGCCAGTGCCGACTTCGTGGTCGCTCCCGCGCACGCCCCGGGGCTGACGCGGGAGGTCGTCGAGAAGGTGTCCGCGCTGCCGGGGATCTCGGTCGCCGCCACCACCCCGACCACCGTCTTCACCGTTCCCGGGCCGGACGCCTTCTCCGACCCCTCCGGCGGCGGCGCGCTGATCCCGTACTCCGCCGAGACCGTCGACCCGGCGGCCATCGGGAACGTACTCGGCCTGCCCGTGGTCGAGGGCGACGCCCGCAAGCTCGACGACGGATCCATCGCCGTCGACCAGTCCTGGAACCGCGAGGTCGGCGACAAGGTCGACGTGTGGATGGGTGACGGAACCAAGCACGAGCTGACCGTCGCCGCCGTCTTCAAGACCAGTACGAGCGGCAACGGCGCGGTGCTCACCCCGGGCCACGCCGGCAGCGAACTGCCCAGCGCGGTCTACGTGAAGCTCAAGGAGGGCGCCGACCCGGCGGCCGTGCGCACCCAGCTCGACGCACTGCTCAAGGGGCAGGCGGCGCGGGCCGTGCCGATCGCCGCGTGGACGGCGGCCGGCGACACGAAGCGCGAGGACGACGCCAGGATGGCGCTGTACGTCATCGGCGGCATCGCGGTCCTCTACACCGGCGTGGCCGTGGCCAACACCCTGGTGATGTCCACCCGCAGGCGCAGCCGCGAGTTCGCACTGCTCCGGCTCACCGGCTCCACCCCGCGCCAGCTCCTGGCGATGGTGGCGGGCGAGTCCCTGCTGGTCGTGGCCGTCGGCGGGCTCCTGGCGGCGGGGGTGGTCGCGGTCAGCCTGAGCGGCCTGTGGGCCGCGTTGCAGCAGCTGGTCGCGGGGGCGCAGGTGGCGGTGCCGCTGGTGCCGTTCCTCGCGACTGCCGGGGCCTGCACGGTGGTCGCGCTGGCCGCCGTACTGATCCCGGCCTGGCTGGCCCTGCGGATCCCCGCCGTCCGGCTCACGGCGGCCGTGGACTGACCCCCGCCGGGTCCGCCCGGTCCGGGTTCGCCCGGTCCGGGTGCGGCGCCGCTGCCGGGGGCCAGCCCCCGGACCTCCGCGCCTCAAACGCCGGCGGGGCCGGTCTTCGGCCGATGCCGCCCGTCGTTCAGGCGCGGGATCGGTGCCGTACCCGTCCCGCACGCCCCGCGCGCGGTGGCCCTGACAGACAGGGTCGCCGCGCGCTTTCGTGTGCCCGCGCCCCGCGCGGGAGGCGCACAGAACCCGTATAGGGCACGGATAGCGCGGCTTCGAAGAATCACTGTCATCAGCTCGTGAACCGTTTTTGCCTGGAGGCAGTGATGAGCGTCAACACCACCGAGACCGGCCTCGACGCCGAACGCAAGGCCGAGATCAAGGACATCGTCTGCGACATCCTCGAACTCGAACTGGACGAGGTCACCGAGACCAGCCTCTTCAAGGAGGAGCACGACGCGGACTCCCTGCGGGCCATCGAGATCCTCGCCAGCCTGGAGCGCGTCTTCGGCATCACCCTCGAACAGTCCGAGCTCAGCCGCATGACGAACCTGGAGGGCGTGTACCGCGTCGTGGCGGAGGCCGAGGGCAAGTGAGCCTCCCGTCGACCGAGAACGCCGCCGGGCAGGCCCAGGGCGCCCGGCACCGCGTGGTCATCACCGGCCTGGGCGTGGTGACGAGCATCGGCACGGGAGTCGGCGCCTTCGCCGAGGGCCTGCGCGAGGGGCGCAGCGGCGCCAAGCCCATCGAGGCCTTCGACACCGAGGGCTTCGCGCACGCCAACGCCTGTGAGATCACCGACTTCGACGCCGAGGCGTACCTGCGCCGGCTGCCCGCCGACGACCTCGGCCGGGCCTCGCAGTTCGCCGTCGCCGCCGGCCGGATGGCCGTGGCCGACGCCGGGCTCACCGAGGACGACGTACGGGCGAGGCGCTCCCTGGTCTCGGTCGGCACGACGGACGGCGAGTCCCGGGACCTCGACCACCTGGTCGGCGTGCAGGTCGCGGCCGGCGAGGACCGCCTCGACCCGGTCGTCGCCCGCCGGGTGTGGCCGGGCCGCCTCTCCGCCGGGATCGTACGGGAGCTGGGCCTGGAGGACGTCGAGACCGTCACCGTCGCCACGGCCTGCGCGGCGGGCAACTACGCCGTCGGGTACGGCTACGACGCCATCAGCACCGGCGACGTGGAGATGGCCCTGTGCGGCGGCGCCGACGCGCTGTGCTTCAAGACCTTCACCGGCTTCTACCGCCTCGGCACCATCGCCCCGGACGTCTGCCGCCCCTTCGACAGCGACCGGCAGGGCATCCTGACCGGCGAGGGCGCCGGGATCCTGCTCATGGAGTCCCTGGAGTCGGCGCTCGCCCGCGGCGCGCGGATCTACGCCGAGGTCCTCGGGTACGGGCTGTCCTGCGACGCGAGCCACCCGGTGGCCCCGGACGGCGACAGCATCGCCCGCTGCATCAAGGCGGCCCACCGCAACTCCGGGATCACTCCCGAGGACGTGGACTTCATCTCCGCGCACGGCACCGGCACCAAGGCCAACGACGTCACCGAAGTGGGCGCCATCCGCCAGGTGTTCGGCGAGGATCTGCCGCGCACCATCTCCATCAAGTCCATGATCGGCCACACCATGGGCGCCGCCAGCGCGCTCGGCGCCGCGGCCTGCGCGCTCGCCCTGCGCGAGGGCTTCGTCCCGCCCACCGTCAACCACCGCGAGACCGACCCCGAGTGCGGTGTCGACTGCGTGCCCAACGAGGCCGTGCCCGCCGACCTGAAGGTCGTCCAGAACAACGGACTGGCCTTCGGGGGCAACAACGCCGTGCTCGTCATGGGCCGTTGGGACGGTCCCGATGCCGCAGCGTCCTGAGAGGAGGGCCACCGTGCCCGAAGTGGAAACCGCCGCACCCGCCGCCTCGCTGGTCGTCTCCGGCTGGGCCGTCGCCTCGCCGTACGGGCTGGGGCGCGAGGAGTTCACGTCCGGCCTGCGGTCCGGGCGCAGCGCCCTGGCCCCGCTGGACGGCGCGCAGTGGCCCGTCCCGTACGAGGAGGCCGGGCTGATCCCCGGCTTCGACGTCCGCGAGGTGCTCGGCAAGAAGGGCACCCGGTCCATGGACCGGGTCACCGGCATCGCCGCCGCGACGGTGGGCATGCTGCTCGCCGACTACGGCGACGGCCTGGAGGCCGACGCCGAGGGCACCGGGCTGGTGCTCGGCACCTCCGGCAGCGTGCAGTCGATCATGGACTTCACGGAGTCGGCGCTGACCGGCGAGAAGCCGTTCCACGTGGACCCGGCGAAGTTCCCCAACACGGTGATGAACTGCCCGGCCGGCCAGAGCGCCATCCGGCACACCCTCAAGGGGCCCAACGTCACCGTCTCCGGCGGCGCCGCCACCGGTCTGCTCGCCCTCAACTACGCCTCCCGGCTGCTGCGCGGCGGCCACGCGAACACCCTGCTGGCCGGCGCCGTCGAGGAGTTCTCCCCGCAGCGCGCCCGGCTGGAGCACGTCGCCGACCACGGCGGCGACGACCCGCAGCCGCTCGGCGAGGGCGCGGCACTGTTCGTCCTGGAGAGCGCGGCGGGCGCACTGGCCGGCGGCCGCACCCCGCTCGCCTCGGTGCTCGGCCTGCGCTTCCGGGCCTTCCCCGACAGCCATCGGGCGCAGTCCGCGCTGGAGCGCTGCGTGGCGGACGTACTCGAAGCCGCGGGCGCCCGGCCCGAGGAACTGGCCCTGGTCGCCCCCGGACTGCCGCCGGGCGTACTCGGCAAGCAGGAGGAGGCCGCCCTCCAGGCGCTGCCCGGCCCGTACCTGACGCTCAGCCCGCGCCGGCTCATCGGCGACACCTCCGCCGCGTCCGGGGCGTTCCAGATCGCCGCGGTACTCGCCGAGTCGGCCGCCAACCCGGCACTGCACGGGCGCCTCGCGCTCGTCACCGCCGTGGACCGGGACGGCACGGCCGGCGCCGGACTGCTGCGCCTGGGCGCGTAATTCCGACCACCCACCCCTGAGGAAGGCGGACGAGCATGTCCGAGACAAGCGGCCCCGCCGCAGCAGTACGGCCGGTGGCGCTCGTCACCGGAGGATCACGCGGCATCGGGCGCGCGATCGTGGAGACCCTGGCCCGCGACGGCTACGACGTGGCGCTGTGCTTCCAGTCGAACGAGGAGGCCGCGGCGCTCACCGCCAAGTCGGCCGCCGAGCACGGCGGCCGGGTCCTCGTCCGCAAGGCCGACGTCACCGACCGCGACGCCGTCCGCGCCCTGGTGGCCGAGGTCGAGGAGGAGTTCGGCCCCGTCGAGGTGCTGGTCACGGCGGCGGGCATCGTCCGCGACAGCCACCTGGCGATGATGAAGGACGAGGACTGGGACGACGTACTGCGCACCAACCTGGACGGCACCTTCAACTTCGCCAAGGCGGTGGCCTTCCCGATGATGAAGCGCCGCCGCGGGACCGTCATCACCCTGTCCTCGGTGGCGGCCGCCGGCCACGCCACCCAGACCAACTACTCCGCCTCCAAGGCCGGGATCATCGGTTTCACCCGGGCCCTGGCGAAGGAGGCCGGGCGGGCGGGCCTGCGGGCCAACGCCGTGGCCCCCGGCTTCATCGACACCGACATGGTCGCGGGACTCTCCGAGAAGCACGTCAAGGAGATGACCGCCAAGATCCCCCTCGGCCGCTTCGGCACCGCCGAGGAGGTCGCCGAGCTGGTGTCCTTCCTCGCCTCCGAGCGCGCCGCCTACATCACCGGCCAGGTCTTCCAGGTCGACGGCGGACTCGTCGTCTGAGCCGGGTCCGGACCGGACCAGCCCCCTTCGAAAGGAGTCGGCCCATGGCGCGCGCGCCCAAGCCACCCCGTTTCTACTTCAGCCTGCGCAGCCCGTACTCGTGGTTCGCGCTGCTGGAGCTGCGCGAACACCATCCGGAGCTCGCCGCCCGGCTCCAGTGGCGGCCGTTCTGGGAGCCCGACGCGACCAGCGCCCGGCTGCTCGGCGAGGCCGGCGGGGAGTTCCCGTACACGCCGATGTCCCGCGCGAAGCAGTTCTACATCCTGCGCGACGTCCGCAGGCTGTCGGCGGCCCGCGGGCTGTCGGTGACCTGGCCGGTGGACAAGGACCCGTGGTGGGAGCCGGCCCACCTCGCCTGGTTCGTCGCCGAACGGCACGGCAAGGGCATCGAGTGGGTCGAGCGCGTCTCCCGCGCCCGCTGGCAGGAGGGGCGCGACATCTGCTCCCTGGCCACGGTGCGCGACCTCGCCGAGTCGATCGGCCTGGACCCGGAGGAGGCGGCCGGTGCGGTGACCGACCCGGAGGTCCGCGCGCAGGGCGTGCGGGCCCTCCAGGACATCCAGCGCGACGGGGTCTTCGGCGTGCCGTACTTCGTGAACGGCTCGGAGCCCTACTGGGGCCTGGACCGGCTGGCCGACTTCACGGCGTCGTTCCCGGCGGAGGTCCCCGCGGAAGTCCGGGCGGTTCCCGCGGCGGTCCCCGCCGAGGTTCCCGTGGAGGTCCCGGATTCCGCGGCCGCCCTGGCCGGGGCGTTCGAGGAGCGCGAGCTCGCGCTCCTCGGCGGACGCACCACCGACATGAGCCACGCCGGAGGCTGCGGATGAGCGCCCCGCTCAGTGCCGTCCAGCGGATGATGTGGGCGGCCTACCGGATCTCCCCGGACAGCTCCGTCTACAACATCGTGATGCCGCTGCGCGTCCGCGGCCCGCTCGACGTGGCCGCGCTCGCCGAGGCCGTCGACCGGACCGTCCGCCGCCAGGCGCAGCTGCGTTCGCGCTTCACCGAGACCGACGGCGTGCCCGTACGCGAGGAGAGCGCCGAGCCGCTCGTGGCCCTGGAGGTCCGCGACGTCCCGGGCATCGGCGAGGACGAGCTGCGGCGGCTGGCCCGCGAGGAGGGCGAGCGGCCGTTCGTGCTGGAGGAGACCGGCGCGCTGCGCGTCGTCCTGCTGCGGCGCTCCGAAGACGACTTCGCGCTCGTCCCGGCCACGCACCACATCATCGGCGACTTCACCTCCCGCTGGCTGCTGGTCCGCGACCTGCTCGACGCCTACCGGGGCATCACGGCCGGCGAGGAGCCGAAGTGGCGCCCGCTGACGAACAGTTACGCCGACCAGGTCGCGGAGGAGCAGTCCTACCTGGAGTCCCCGGCCGGGCTTCGCGGAGCCGCGTACTGGCAGGAGCTCACCGACGGCGTGCCGGCCGCCGAACTCCCCCTGGACCGGCCCCGGCCGCCGCGCCCCGGACACCGCGGGGACACCGTGGCCGTCCCGCTCGACCAGGGGCTGACCGACCGGATCGCCGCCCGCGCCAAGGAGATCGGGCAGACCTCCTTCGCCCTCCACCTCGGCGTCTTCCAGTCCTTGGTGGCCCGCTGGACCGGGCAGGACGACTTCCTCGTCGGCATCCCCGCCAGCAGCCGCATGGGCCGCCACACCCGCGACCTGATCGGCTGCTTCCTCAACACCCTTGTCGCGCGGGGCCGGTTCACCGCCACGACCACCTTCGCCGAGGCCGCCACCGCCGCCGGCGAGGGGATCCTCGGCGGCATGATCAACGCCCGCTATCCGTGCACCCTGATCGGGCCGCGGCCGGCCGGCTCGCCGCTGTTCCGGATCGGTGCGTTCCTGGTCCAGATGGACCGCATGGAGCCGCCGGTCCCGACCGTGCCGCGGGGGCTCGCCGAGGGCCCCGCGCTGGAGTGCGAGGGACTCGGCCTCGCGCTGATCGACGTACCGCAGCAGGAGGGGCAGGTCGACCTGATGCTGCGCCTGGAGCAGGAGCCGGCCGGCACCACGGCCGTCTTCAGCTACGACACCGACCTGTTCGACGCGGCGACCGCCGACCGGTTCGCCTCCGCCTACCTGCGCTTCCTGGAGGCCGCGCTGGCCGACCCGGCCGCGGTGGTGGCCGACGTACCGCTGGCCGGTGAGGACGAGCTGGCGGCGCTGCTCGCCTTCGGCTCCGGCGAGAGCGAAGAGAGCCTGTGGTGACCCGATGATCCGACACATCGCGCTGTTCAAGCTCAAGCCCGGCTACGACTGGGACCACCCGCAGGTCGCCGCCGCCGAGGCGCTGGCCGTCCGGATCGGTGACGAGGTTCCGGAGCTCATGCAGTGGCAGGCCGGGCGCAACGTCACGGACCGGCCGGTCGCCTACGACTACGCCATCGTCGGGCTGGTGCCCGACGAGGCGGCCCTGGGGCGCTACCTCGTCCACCCCTTCCACCAGAGGTCCGCGGACCTGTGGAAGGAGATCAGCACCTGGGTGATCGCGGACCTGGTCGAGTCCGCGGCCTGACGCCGGGCGTTCACCCCACCCCCCGCACGAGAAGAGAGGCTCGCCATGTACACCGTCTACCGGCCGGAACTCGCCGAGATCGCAGGCACGCTGCGCGATCAGCACCGTTCCTTCCTCGCGGGGGAGTGGGACGCCGAGCGCGTCGACGCCCATCAGGCCGCGCTCGCACGCCAGACCGTCCGCTACGTCAAGCAGAACTCGCCCTTCTACCGGGAGCACCTGGCCGCGGTCGACCCGGACCGGATCGTCCGGCTCGACGAGGAGACCCTGGCCGGCATTCCGTTCACCACCAAGGAGGACCTGCGCAGCGCACAACAGGCCATGCTGTCGCGGCCGTTGTCCGACGCCTGGATCTTCTACGAGACGACCGGCACCACCGGGCGCTCCACCCCCTGCCCCCGCGACGACATCGACTCGATCCACAACAACACCGTGCTCACGCACTACTACGGCACCGTGTTCGAGGAGTTCGGCGAGGGCCAGGTCATCGGCTCCAGCGGCCCCACCGAACTGCACGCCTTCTCCGACACCTTCGGGGACGTCTGCCGCAACCTGAACCTCACCGTCGCCAAGATGTGGCCGCACTCCCCGATGGTCGGCTTCGAGCGGGCCCTCCAGGTCATGCGGGACTTCCCGATCACCGGCCTGTTCTGCACCCCCGGCATGGCGATGACGCTCGCCAAGCACGCCGTGCGCGCCGGGCTCGACCCGCGCCGCGACTTCCGCCTCCAGGTCATCATGACCACCGGCGAACTGGCCTCCCCGAACCTCCTCGCCAACCTCGGCGAGCTGTGGGGCGCCCGCGCGCACAACGCCCTGTACGCCTCGCAGGAAGCGAGCGTGAAGGGCGCCGTCGCCGCCGACGGCAAGCTGTACACCGCCCCGCTCATCTCCTACTCCGAGGTCATCGACCCGGACACCGGGCGCTGGGCGCGGCGCGACCCGGCCGGGGTCCGCGAGGGCGAACTCGTCGTCACCCACCTCTACCAGGGCGCCAAGCCGCTCGTGCGCTACCGCACGGGCGACCTCGTCCGCATGCGCGACGCCCGCCCCGGCCAGACCGTGCCCGCCCCCACGCTGGAGGCGCTCGGCCGGGTCCGCGACCGGATCCCGCTCGGCAGCCACAGCCTGACCGGCTACGACCTGGAGAACCTGGTGCTGCGCCACGTCCGGGGCTGGCTCGACTACCAGGTCGTCATCGACCGGGCCGACGGCGTCGACCGGCTCTCGCTGCGCCTGGAGCACCCGTCCGGCCGTACCGCCGACCTGGAGGCCGTCGCCGCGACGCAGGCCGACGTACTGGCCGAGCTCGGGCTCGAACTCGACGTCAGCGAGTCCACCTTCGGCAGCGTCACCAGCACCGGCGCGATGGTCAGCTGGAAGGCCGCCCGCGTGGTGGACCTGCGCACCGGCATCGACGACGTGCACGACCTGGAGGCGCTGGCCGCCGCCGGCATCGCCGCGGGGAGGTCCTGATGACCGCCCAGAGCCTGAAGGACGCGACGGCGCCCGTACGCCCCGGGGTCGCCCCCTGGGTCTTCCACGACGGGACCCTCGTCCCCTTCGCCGAGGTCGGGCTGCCCCTGACCACCCAGGGCCTGCAGTACGGCACCGGGGTCTTCGAGGGCATCCGCGCCTACTCCGTCGCCGGCCGCCCCGGCGAGCTGTCGATCTTCCGGGCCCACGACCACTACGAGCGGTTCCTGCGCTCCTGCCGGCTGCTGCGCATCGACGTCAAGCACACCGCCGAGGAGCTCGTCGAGCGCACCTTCGACCTGCTGCGCCGCAACGCCGTCGCACAGGACACCTACCTGCGCCCGATCGCGTACAAGCTCGGCCTGCTGCCCGGCACCCCGCCCGGCGTCCGGCTGACCGGGCTCAGCGAGAGCGTGTCCATCACCGCCTTCACCCTCGGCGCGTACACCCCGCCCGGCGGGATCCGCTGCGTGATCAGCTCCTGGACCCGCCCGCGCAGCTCCGCCATCCCCGTCCAGGCCAAGGTCACCGGCGGCTACGTCAACAGCGCACTCGCCGTGGAGGAGGCGCGGGCCGCGGGCCACGACGACGCGATCCTGCTCAACGACCGCGGCCAGGTCGCCGAGGCGAGCACCGCGAACGTCTTCGCCCTGCGCGAGGGACGCCTGATCACCCCGCCGCCCAGCGCCGATCTGCTGCCCGGGATCACCCGCGACACCGTCCGGGTGCTCGCCGAGGCCATGGGCGTCGAGACCTGCGAACGCGACCTCCAGGTCCCCGACCTGCTCACCGCCGACGAGGTCTTCCTCACCGGCACCGGCGTCGGCATCACCCCCGTCGTCGCCCTCGCCGGCCGCCCCGTCGGCGACGGCGTCCCCGGCCCGCTCACCACGCGGATCGTCGGGGCGTACGACCGGACCGTCCGGGGCGAGGGCGACCCCCGCCACGACCACTGGCTCACCATCGTTCCGATCGAGCGAGGCTGACTTCCGATGACGATCACCGCGACCCTGCCCGTCCCCATGGCCTCCGCGCTCACCGCGGCCCTCGCCGCGACGGCCGACTGGGTCACCAGACCCCCGCTGGAGCGCCACCCGCTGACCGCCGTCGCCACCCTCGGGCCGCCCGGGACCAGCAGCGAGCAGGCCGCCGGCCAGCTGTGGCAGCGGCTGCCCGACGGCCGCCGCCGCACCCCCGCCCTGCGCCTGTTCGACACGTACGAGGAGGCCGGCGAGGCCCTGCTCGACGGGCGGGCCAGCCACCTCGTCGTCGCCAACGCCTACGCCGGGGTCAACCGGTTCTACATGGACCCGCGCCTGGAGCTGGCCGGAGCCTTCTTCATGGAGACCCCGCCCTACGGCATCGTCGCCCTGCCCAGCGGCACCAACATGAACCGCCCGACCGTCGCCAGCCACCCCGCCCCGGTGCCGATCATCGGCCAGCTCCTCGACGACTCCTTCGGGGAGCCGCACATCTCCCTGGTCAGCTCCACCAGCGCCGCCGCCCGCGCCGTCCGCGAGGGCGAGGCCGACCTGGCCCTCACCACGCTGCCCGCGGCCCGCCGCCACAACCTGGTGCTGATCTCCTCCACCCGCACCATCCAGATGGTGTGGTCCGTCTTCGTCCTGGAGAACTGACGTGCTGCTCCTCGACCGGGACACCGTCCAGCGGGTCTATCCCGTCCGCGCCGCCATCCCCGTCATGGCCGAGGCCATGCGCCGCTACAGCGGCGGCCGGGCCGCGCAGCCGCTGCGCACCATCGTCCGGCCCGCCGGGGAGAGCGGACTGCTCGGCTCCATGCCCGGCCACGTATCGGGGGAGCGGCACGCGGGCTTCGGCGTCAAGGTGATGGCCCTCAAGCCGGAGAACCCGGCCCGCGGCCTCGACCTGCACATCGGCATGGTCATCGTCTTCGACCCGGACACCGCGCAGCCGGTCGGCCTCCTCGACGCCGGGGCCGTCACGGCCGTACGCACCGCCGCGGTCTCCGCCGTGGCCACCGACACCCTCGCCCGCCCCGAGGCCGGCGACCTCGCGATCCTCGGGTCGGGGGTGCAGGCCCGCAGCCACCTGCGCGCCATGCGGGAGGTACGGGCCCTGCGGCGCGTGCGGGTGTGGAGCCGCAGCGGCGAGAACGCGGACGCCTACCGCGACTGGGCCGCCGCCGAACTCGGCATCGACGTCGAGGTCGTGGCCGGCCCCCGGGAGGCCGTCACCGGCGCCGACCTGGTGTGCACCACCACCTCCTCGACGACCCCGCTGCTGGACGCCATCGACCTCGCCCCGGGCGCCCACGTCAACGCCGTGGGCAGCTCCTTCCCCGACCAGCGCGAACTGACCGCCGAGGCCGTCGCCCGCGCCGAACTCTTCGTCGACAGCCGCGAGTCGGCGCTCGCGGAGTCCGGCGACATCCGGGCCGCCCTGGAACAGGGCCTGGCCGGCGCGGACCACCTGCGGGCCGAGCTCGGCGAGGTGCTGCTCGGCCGGCACGGCGGCCGCGGCGGACCCGACGCGGTGACCGTCTACAAGTCCCTCGGCCTCGGCGTGCAGGACATCATGTCCGGCTTCGCCGCGGTCGAGGCAGCGCGCGCCCAGGGCCTGGGGACCACCTTCGACCTGGGCTGAGCGCACCGACGCCCGGCGCCGCAACGGGCGGCGCCGGCCTACGGAGAGGAACCTCTTGAAGTTCCGAATACGGGATGTACGCAAGCTCGCCATGGGCGCCGCCGCCGGGGTGCTGGCCTTCGCCGCCGCACTGCTCCCCGCACCGGGCGCGCAGGCAGCGGGCAACTGGCAGTTCGTCCAGCAGCCGCTGCCGTACAACGTCGCGGTGGACGGGGCCTCGGTCGTGCCCTTCTCGGCCACGTCGGCCGTCATCACCGAGCACGAGGGGCTGTGCGGGATCGGCGGCTGCTGGCTGCCCGAGTACGTGTGGACCTGGAACGGCTCCACCATGACCCCGCAGCAGGCGAGCCACGGCTACGACTACCCCGAGGGCCGCACGACCGGCACCGCGGCCGACGACCTGTGGTCCTTCGGCTACCCGGGCGGCATCGCCAACGGGGGCGTCGAGCACTGGAACGGCAGCACCTGGACCACCTACGGCTTCCCCGACAGGTTCAGCGGCGGCAGCGACGCCATAGCGGTGACCCGGGGCGAGGTCCTGACCATCGGCATCGAGTCCTCGACGTCCACCCGGCGCCCCGCGGTGGGGCGCTGGTCGGGCGGCGCCTGGTCCGTGACGGTCCTTCCCTCGCCCGCGGGCAAGCACGTCGACCTCGACGCCATCCACCAGGCGGGCCCGAACGACATCTGGGTCACCGGCGAGACCACGGTGGCCAAGGGGGTGACGGAGATGTACGTCGCCCGGTTCAACGGCACGACGTGGACCCAGGTCGCCGCGCCCGCCCTCAACGCCCCTTACGACCTGGTGAACCAGCAGATGGCCGGCACCTCCACCGACCTGTGGATCACCGGCAAGAAGACCAAGGACGGCTGCTTCACCTCCCTGCGCTTCAATGGGACGTCCTGGACGACCGTGCCCACCTGTGACGGCACCGAGATCAGCTCGGTCGTGAAGTACGGCACGACCTGGATCGCGAACGGCGGCTCCACGGGGCTGCGCAAGTGGACCGGCACGGCCTGGTCCCCGCTCCCGTCCCCGCGCACCACCGGCACCACGGTCACCCGCTTCACGGCGGAGCCCGGCGGAGCCGGCTTCTGGACCGTGGGCAAGGACACGACCGGACTCTTCGTCTCGCGATTCAGCGGAGCACTGTGATGAACCTGCGCACCCGTACCGTCGGCCGCCTCGCCGTCGCCGCGTCCGCCGCCCTCCTCGCCCTGGCCGGAGTCACCTCGGCCCAGGCGGCGACGGGCACTTGGGAGGACGTGACCCAGCCCGTCCCGGGCTACGGATCCGGACCGGGCGACGGGCGCAGCGGGGTGCTGGCCTTCGCCCCGGACTCCGTGGTCGTGGTGGAGGCCTCGTACGACCCGTGGTGCGACGCCTTCCCGGCCTGCACCTTCCCGCTGACCATGGCGTACTGGAACGGCTCCACCTGGACGCAGAAGCCCGCCCCGCCCGCGGCGAGCGGATCGGCCGACGCCGTCACCGGCACCTCGCCCGACGACGTCTGGGCCCTCGGCCTCCCCACCCTCGGCGCCCCCAGCGCCCACCACTGGGACGGGCAGGCCTGGACCGAGCGGCGCTTCCCCAACGGGTTCTCCTTCGGCAGCGCCGTGTCCACGGCCCCGGGCGAGGTCCTCGTGGCGGGCAGCGACTGGTCGCAGAGCACGATCGTTCCGGTCGTACTGCGCTGGGACGGCAGCGCCTGGGCGCGCACCAACCTGCCGCAGCCCGCCGGGCGTTCGGTCCGGCTGGAGCAGATCCACCGGGCCGGCCCGGGCGACGTCTGGGTGACCGGGACCATCGAGTCCGTGGACCGCAAGACCTCCGAGTTCTACGTGGCCCGCTCCAACGGGACCACCTGGACCCGGATGGCCGCGCCCACCCTGCCCGGCGGCCTCTACGCCACCGACGGCGAGATCGCCGGCACCTCGACGGACCTGTGGCTCGGCGCCCGCGAGACGGGCGCCGGATGCAGCACCGCCGTGCACTGGAACGGCACCGCCTTCCAGACGCCCAAGATCTGCGGGACCGACAAGGTCACCGCACCGATCGTCAGCACCTACACCAAGTACGGCAACGAGTGGCTCGTCGGGCTGTACGCCCAGCGCGGCACCGACGCGCTGCGCCGCTGGAACGGCACGTCCTGGGTCAAGACCGCCTCACCGCTGAGCGCCACGCACATCGAGCGGCTGCGCACCGACCCCGGCGGCACCACCCTGTGGTCCACCGGCCACGCCGGCAGGAGCTTCGTCGCCCGGCTCACCGGCACCCTGCCCCAGTAGGGGCGGTGGCCGGCCCCGCCGGCCCCTCGCGGACGCCCGCGGCACTCCTCCCGTGCCGCGGGCGTCCGCGCGTCCGCGCCCGCTTCCGGCGCCCGTTTCCGGCGCCGGCTCCGTCCGGCTCCGCCCCCGGCTCCGCACATTGGCCGGAAATGGATTCGATAACGCGGTAAAACCCCGGCTCCTTAGCGTCGTGCTCGCCGACCAAACGAACCGACCGCCGAGCCGATCCGAAGGAGCCGGGGTGGACTTCAGTCTGTTCTACTTCGCCAACGACAGCACCGATTCCGGCGACGCCGGGCGCTACGAACTCCTCATCGAGGGCGCCAAGTTCGCCGACCGCAACGGCTTCACGGCCGTGTGGACGCCCGAGCGGCACTTCCACCCCTTCGGCGGCCTCTACCCCAACCCCGCCGTCACCGGCGCCGCCCTCGCCGCGCTCACCGAGCGCATCGGCATCCGCGCCGGCAGCGTCGTCGCCCCGCTCGGCCACCCGCTGCGCATCGCCGAGGACTGGTCGGTCGTCGACAACCTCTCCGGCGGCCGGGCCGGGGTGTCCTTCGCCTCCGGCTGGCACCCCACCGACTTCGTCCTGCGCCCCGAGGCCCACGCGCGCCGCAAGGAACTGCTCACCGAGACGGTGGAGTCCGTACGCGCCCTGTGGCAGGGCGGGAGCGTCACCCTCCCCGACGGCAAGGGCAAGGACGCGGCCGTACGGATCTACCCGCCGGCCGTCCAGCCCGAACTGCCCGTCTGGATCACCAGCGCGGGCAGCGCCGACACCTTCCGCACAGCGGGCGAACTCGGCGCCGGGGTGCTGACCCACCTGCTCGGCCAGGACCTCGACGAACTCGCCGGGAAGCTGGCCGTCTACCGGGCCGCCCTGCGCGAGCACCACGGGGACAAGCCCGGCCACGTCGTACTGATGCTGCACACCTTCCTCGGCACCGACACCGAGGAGGTCCGCGAGCTGGTGCGGCCCTCGCTCTCCGAGTACCTGAAGACCTCCTTCGGACTGCTGTCGGGCACGGTCGACTCCGACCGCGGCTCCTTCGACCCGAAGAGCGTCCAGGAATCCGACGTCGACTACCTCGTGGAGCGGGCCTTCCAGCGGTTCTACGACCGCCAGGGCATGTTCGGCACGGTCGAGCGCGGCCTCGCCGTCGTCGAGCGGCTGGAGGCGCTGGGCATCGACGAAGTGGGCTGCCTCATCGACTTCGGAGTCGATGTGGAGAGCACCCTCAAGAGCCTCGAACACCTCAATGACCTGCGGGTTCGTGCCGCTGGACCCCGTATGGGGTCGATATAGCGACTCCTCGCAGAGTCGTACTCAACTCCGCCCGACCAACCGTTTTGGAGACCGACATGAGTGACGTCCAGACCGACGAGCGCACCTACCGCGTGGTCCGCAACGACGAGGAGCAGTACTCGGTGTGGTGGGCCGACCGCGACCTGCCGGCCGGCTGGCACGCGGAGGGCTTCGAGGGCTCCAAGGAGGCCTGCCTGGACCGGATCGGCGAGGTGTGGACCGACATGCGTCCGCTCAGCCTGCGCCGCCGGATGGAGCAGGCGGCCGCCGGCGAGTCCCTCGCCAACGCCTCCTGACCCAGCCCCCCGCCCCCCGCCCCCCGCCCCCCACCCGCTCGTCCCGGAACCCCCGCACCACCGCACCACCCCACCCCCCCCACCGCGCAGACCGCGCCGGCCCGGCCGCCCCCGCCCGGGCCGGCGCAGCACTTTCACCAGGCAGCCACACCCGCACGCATCCGGCCACATCCGATTCGAGCCGGCCCGTCAACTCATCAAGAGGACCCGAGAGATGACTCCGCAGACCCGTCAGAATGACGCCGGCTCGACCCTCGCCGAGCTGGTCGCCCAGCAGGCGCAGCAGACCCCCGACGCCCCCGCCGTCCTCGCCGACGGCCGGGCCCCGCTCACCTACGCCGAGCTCAACGCCTCCGCCAACCGCCTCGCGCACCGCCTGACCCGGCTCGGCGTCGGCCCCGACACCCTGGTCGGCGTCCACCTGGAGCGCTCCGCCTCGCTGGTCGTCTCGCTGCTCGCCGTCTGGAAGACCGGCGCCGCCTACCTGCCGCTCGACCCGGCGCACCCGGCCGAGCGGCTGCGCTCGCTCGTCGCCGAGGCCCGCCCCGCGGTGGTCCTGACCGCCGGCCGGTCCGCCGGCACCGAACTCGGCGCCCCCCAGGTGGACCTGGACGCCGAGTGGGAGCTGATCGCCTCCCTGCCGGACACCGCCCCCGAGGCCGCGGTCCAGAGCGGCCACCTCGCGTACGTCATCCACACCTCGGGCTCCACCGGCCGCCCCAAGGGCGTGCAGGTCACCCAGGCGGGCATCGCCAACCGCGTGCTGTGGACGGTCCGCACGCACGGCCTCGGCGCCGGCGACCGGGTCCTGCACAAGACGGCCATCGGCTTCGACGCCCACTGCTGGGAGGTCTTCGGCCCCCTGGTCAGCGGCGGTGCCGTCGCCCTCGCCCCGGTCGGCGCCGAGCGCGACCCCCAGGCACTCGTCGCCGCGGCCGCCCGCCTCGGGGCCACCGTGCTCCAGGTGGTGCCCTCCGTACTGCGGCTGCTCGTCGCCGAGCCGGGCTGGCGCGAACTGACCGCGCTGCGCCTGCTGTTCTCCGCCGGCGAGCCCCTCCACGCCGAGCTGTGCCGGCGTGCCCTGGACGGCCACGGCGAGCGCCTGGAGGTCTGGAACACCTACGGGCCCACCGAGTGCTCCATCGACGTCACCGCCCAGCCCTACGACCCCGCGCAGGCGAGCGGCCCCGTCCCGATCGGCCGCCCGCTGCCCGGCACCCGCCTGCTGGTCCTCGACGAGCAGGGCCGCCCGGTCCCCGTCGGCGTCCCCGGCGAGCTCCACATCGGCGGCACCAGCCTGGCCCGCGGCTACCTCGGCCGCCCCGACCTGACCGCCGAGCGCTTCGTGCCCGACCCGTACGGCTCCGCGGGCGGCCGGCTCTACCGCACCGGGGACCTGGTCCGCTGGCGCGCCGACCGCACCCTGGAGTACCGCGGCCGCGCCGACCACCAGGTGAAGGTCAACGGCGTACGCATCGAGCCCGGCGAGGTCGAGGCCGCGCTGCTGGCCCACCCCGAGGTCACCGGCGCCGTGGTCACCGCCCCCGAGGGCGCCGACGGAGCCAAGCGGCTGACCGCCCACCTCACCACCGCCGACGCCGCGCTCCCCGCCGACCTGCGCACCTTCCTGCGCGGGCTGCTGCCCGAGGCGCTGGTGCCGACCGTCCTGATCCCCCTCGCCGCCTTCCCGCTCACCAGCAACGGCAAGCTCGACCGGGCCGCCCTGCCCAGCCCCGTCCAGGACGACGCCGACCGGCCGTACACCGCCCCGCACACCGAGGCCCAGCGGATCGTCGCCGAGGTCTGGCAGGGGCTGCTGCCCGTCGAACGCGTCGGCGTCCACGACGACTTCTTCCGCCTCGGCGGCGACTCCCTGCTCATCACCCGGCTCGCCGCCCGGCTGCGCGAGGCCACCGGCAAGGACGTCACCCCGGCCGAGCTGTTCACCTCCGCCACCGTCGAGGCGCAGGCCGCCCTGCTGACCGCCGCCGGGGTCCGGCCCGCCCTGGTCCCCGTCGACCGGACCGGCGTCCTGCCGCTCTCCTTCGGCCAGCGCCGGCTGCACTTCCAGGACCGGATGAACCCCGGCGGGGCCGAGTGGGTCTCCCCGCTCATCATCGGCCTGCCCGAGGGCGCCGACACCGCGCTCGTCCAGCGCGCCCTGGACGCGCTCGAAGTGCGGCACGAGGCGCTGCGCACCCGCTACCCGGCCGACGCCGACGAGAGCGGCCAGCGCATCGTCGCCGCCGGCCCGGTCGAGCTCGCCGAGACCACCGCCACCCGCGAGGGTCTCGGAGCCCTGGTCGCCGGGCACTTCGGCCGCGGCTTCGACCTCCAGGACGGGCCGCTGTGGCGGGCCCTGCTGGTCCGCGTCGAGGGCCGCAGCCCGGTGCTGGTGATCGCCCTGCACCACATCACCTGCGACGGCTGGTCCTCCGCCCTGCTGGAGCGGGAGTTCGGCGAGCTGTACGCGGCCTTCGCCGCCGGGCGCGCCCCCGAGCTGCCCGAACTCGCCCTCGGCTACGCCGACTACGCCGCCTGGGAGCGCACCGCGCTCACCGAGGAGACCCTGGCCGCCGACCTCGCGTACTGGCGCGAAGCCCTCGACGGGCACTCCCCGCTGGCCCTGGCCACCGACCACCCGCGCCCGGCCGAACGCGACCACCGCGGCGCCGTCGTACCCGTGGTGATCCCCGCCGAGACCGCCGACGCGCTGGCCGAACTGGGCCGCCGCCACGGTGCGACCCCCTTCATGACCCTGCTCACCGGGTACGCGACCCTGCTCGCCCGGCACGGCGGCGAATGGGACGTCACCATCGGCACCCCGGTCGCCGGCCGCGGCCGACCCGAAACAGCCAACCTGGTCGGTTTCTTCCTGAACTCCCTGGCCCTGCGCGCCGGCCTCACCCCCGACCTGGGCTTCGGCGAGGCCCTCGACCGGGTCCGCGAGGTCACCCTGGCCGGCTTCGGCCACCAGGAGGTGCCCTTCGAGCGGGTGGTCGAGGAGGTGCAGGGCGACCGCGACCTCTCCCGCACGCCCGTCTACCAGGCCGCCTTCGACCTGCACGACGAGACGCTGACCACCGGCGGCGCCGACCTGGACGACCTGGAGACCTTCCGGCAGGCCTGGCAGATCGCCAAGACCGACCTGACCCTGTTCCTGCGCCGCCGCCCCGACGGCACGCTCGCCGGTGTCCTGGAGTACGCGACCTCGCTGTTCGAGGACGCCACCGTGCAGCGCCTCGTCGACCACTTCGTGCGCCTCCTCGCCGCGGCCGTCGCAGACCCGGCCACCCCCCTGGGCGCGCTGGAGCTCGCCGGAGCCGCCGAGCGCCACCGCCAGCTCGTCGAGTGGAACACCGGCGCCCACACCACGGTCGCCGAGCCCGCCGAGGCCACCGTGCTCGACCTGTTCGAGGCGCGGGCCGCGGAGCGCCCCGAGGCCACCGCCCTGCGGTACGGGGGCCACAGCACCACCTTCGCCGAACTCGACGCCCGCGCCAACCGCTTCGCCCGGCGGCTGCGCCAGTCCGGTACGACCACCGAGCACCTCGTCGGCGTACTGCTGGACCGCGGCCCCGACCTGCTGGCCGCCTTCCTCGGCAGCTGGAAGACCGGCGCCGGCTACGTGCCCCTGGACCCCGCCCACCCGGCCGCGCGCCTCGCGGGGATGCTCGCCGACGCGGGCGCCCGGGTCCTGGTCACCACCGCCGACCACGCCGTGCGCATGGCGCCCGTCTTCCCCGGCGAACTCGTCGTCGTCGACCGCGACCGGGCCGTTCTCGACGCACTGCCGAGCACCCGGCCGCCGCGTCGGCAGGACCCGCTCGCCATCGCCTACACGATCTTCACCTCGGGCTCCACCGGCCGCCCCAAGGGCGTCGCCGTCGAGCAGAGGGGCCTCGCCAACCACGTCGCCTGGGCTGCCCGCGACCTCGCCGGCAGCCACGGCGGAGGCGCCGCCCTCTTCTCCTCCACCGCCTTCGACCTGGTCGTACCGAACCTGTACGCACCGCTCGTCGCCGGCCAGCCGCTGCACGTCCTGCCCGCCGGACTCGACCTCGCCGACCTCGGCAGCACCCTCGCGCAGGGCGCCCCGTACAGCTTCGTCAAGCTCACCCCCGGCCACCTCGACATCCTGTCCCAGCAGCTCACCGACGAGCAGGCCGAGAGCCTGGCGCGGACCGTGCTCGTCGCCGGCGAGGCCTTCCCCGGCGCCGCGGCCAACCGCTGGCTCGAACTCCTCGGCCCCGGTCGGCTGATCAACGAGTACGGGCCCACCGAATGCTCCGTCGGCACCTGCATCCACCCCGTGGACGCGCCCGAGGCCGGGGTCGTCCCCATCGGCCGCCCGCTGCCCGGCCTGTCGATGTACGTCCTCGACCCGGAGCTGCGCCCCGTACCGCTGGGCGCGATCGGTGAACTCCACGTCGGCGGCACCGGCGTCGCCCGCGGCTACACCGGCCGCCCGGGCCTGACCGCCGAGAAGTTCCTGCCCGACCCGTGGGGCCCGGCCGGCTCCCGCCTCTACCGGACCGGGGACCTGGCCCGGCAGCTGCCCGACGGCACCGTCGCCTTCCTCGGCCGCATCGACCACCAGATCAAGGTCCGCGGGTTCCGCGTCGAGGCCGGAGAGATCCAAGCCGTCCTCACCGCCCACCCCGGCGTCCGCGACGCGGCCATCACCGCCGACCGGGGCCTGACCGCCTACCTGGTCCCCGCCGACGGGCAACTGCCCGACACCGCCGAACTCACCGCGCACTGCGCCCGGCTGCTGCCCGACTACATGCTGCCCAGCGCGTACGTCGCCCTCGACGCCATCCCGCTGACCGCGAACGGCAAGCTCGACCGCGGCCGGCTGCCCGACCCCGCCGAGCCGCAGACGGACGGCGACACCGGCCGCACCGGCCCCCGCGACATCGTCGAGGAGCACATCGCCTCGATCTGGCAGGAACTGCTCGGCGTCGAGCCCGACGTGCACGACGACTTCTTCCAGAGCGGCGGCAACTCGATCCTCGGCATCCGCCTGATCTCCCGGATCCAGGCCGAGTTCCTCGTCTCCCTGCCGCTCCGCGCCATCTTCGAGGGCCCCAGCGTCGCCGGACTCGCCCGCGCCGTCGAGGCGCTGGTCCAGGCCGAACTCGCCGCCGCCGAGCCGCTCGCCGAAGTGGCCGCCCCCACCCACGACTTCTCCGCCTCCACGCAGCTGAAGGAGCACCAGGCATGACCACCAGCGCCGAGCGTACCCAGACTCCCGACCAGCTCCGCGCTGAGCTGCTCCGCAGGCTCACCGCAGGCCGAGCCGGCGCCGCCGGCCACCAGGAGATCCCCCGCGTGGACCGCGGACTCCCGCTGCCGCTCTCCGCCGGACAGCAGCAGATGTGGTTCCTCAACCGCCTGGAGCCGGAGAGCCCCGAATACCTCGTCCCGCTCGCCATCAGACTCACCGGAGACCTCGACGAGAGCGCCCTGCGCACCGCCGTCGACCGGGTCGTGGCCCGCCACGAGGTGCTGCGCACCCGCTACGACCTGTTCGGCGACGAGCCGGCCCAGCTCGTCGACGAGCCCGGCCCGGTGCCGTTCCTCGTAGAGGACCTCGCCGCGCTGCCCGCCGCCGACCGGGAGAGCGTCGCCCGCCAGCTCACGGCCGAGTATGCCCAGCAGGCCTTCGACCTCGCCGGCGAATGGCCGCTGCGGGTCCGCCTCATCCGGCTCTCCGCCACCGAGCACGTCCTCGTACTCGTCTTCCACCACATCGCCTGCGACGCCTGGTCCACGCAGATCTTCGCCCAGGACCTCAGCGCCTACTACCGCGGCTCCCGCCCGGCCTCCGAACTGACCGTCCAGTACGCCGACTTCGCGGCGTGGCAGCAGAAGAACACCGAAGGACCGGCGCTCGACCAGCACCTCGCCTACTGGCGCGACCGGCTCGACGGCGTCGCCCCCCTCGACCTGCCCGCCGACCGCCCCCGCCCCGCCGTCCGCAGCTCCGCCGGCGCGGCCGTCGCCCTCGACCTGCCCGCGCAGCTCGCCGCCTCCCTGCGCGGACTCGCCACCGAGCACCGCACCACCCTCTTCACGGTGCTGCTCACCGCCTACCAGACCCTCCTCGCCAAGTACACGGGCACCAGCGACATCGCCGTCGGCACCGTGGTCTCCGGCCGCACCCGGCCCGAGCTCCAGCAGCTCATCGGCTACGGCATCAACAGCCTCGTCCTGCGCGGCAGCTGGGACGGAGACCCGCGCTTCACGCGGCTGCTGGAGCAGAGCCGCGTCGACGTCCTCGACGCCTTCGACCACCAGGACATGCCCTTCGCCCGCCTCGTCGACGCCATCCAGCCCGAGCGCGACCTGTCCCGCACCCCCCTCTTCCAGGCCGCCTTCACCCTCCACGAGTCCCGCACGGCCGCCTACGACCTGCCCGGCATCACCGTCGAACCGTTCGAGACCCCCGCAGACACCGCCCGCTTCGACCTCCAGCTCCTGGTCGAGGAGGTCCCGGACGGCACCCTGCGCGGCCGCTTCGAGTACGCCACCGCCCTCTTCGACGCCGCCACCGCGCAGCGCCTCGCCGACCACTTCGGCCGCCTGCTGCACTCCATCGCCGCCGACCCGGCCGCCAGGCTGTCCGCCCTCGACGTCCTCGCCCCCGCCGAGCGGGCCCTGGTCATCCAGCCCGCGCCCGAGGAGACCCCCGACCCGCGCTTCGTCCACGAGGTGTTCGAGGCCCAGGTCGCCGCCACCCCCGACGCGGTCGCCGTCAGCGCCGACGGGCAGGAGCTCACGTACGCCGAGCTCAACGCCCGTGCCAACCGCATCGCCCACCACCTGCGCACCCTCGGCGCCGGGCCCGACACCCTCGTCGGCATCTGCCTGGAGCGCGGCCCCGAGCTGATGCCCGCCCTCCTCGGCGTACTGAAGTCCGGCGCCGGCTACCTCCCGCTCGACCCGGCCAACCCGGCCGACCGTCTCGCGTACGTCCTGAAGGACGCCGGCGCCCTCGCCGTGCTCACCGAGACGCGCCACGCCCCGATGATCGAGGAGATCCATGAGGGCCCGCTCGTCGTACTCGACCGAGAGACCGGCTCGCAGCACTGGCAGAGCCTTCCGACTGCGAATCCGTCGCTGGCTGGCCACCCGGATCAGCTGATCTACGTCATCTACACCTCGGGCTCCACCGGCAAGCCCAAGGGCGTGTGCCTCAGCCACCGCAACATCCTGCGCCTGCTCACCACCGCCTACCGGCACTACGGGTTCTCCACCGAAGACGTCTGGCCGCTCTTCCACAGCTACGCCTTCGACGTCTCCGTCTGGGAGATGTGGGGCGCGCTGCTGCACGGCGGCAAGCTCGTCGTCGTCCCCGCCGCCGTCACCCGCTCGCCCGACGAGTTCCTCGACCTGCTCGTCGACCAGCAGGTCACCGTCCTCAACCAGACCCCGTCCGCCTTCCGCTCCCTGGTCGTCGCCGCGGCCGAGGGCGACCCGCGCATCGACCGGCTCGCCCTGCGCGCCGTCGTCTTCGCCGGCGAGAAGCTGACCGTGCCGGACCTGAAGCCGTGGACCGACCGGCGCGGCCTCGCCGCCCCGGCCCTGCTCAACATGTACGGAATCACCGAGACCACCGTCCACACCACCTTCTACGAGGTCACCGAGGCCGACCTCGCCCCCGACGCCAGCAACCCCATCGGCGTCCCCCTCGACGACCTGCGCGTCCACCTCCTCGACGCCTGGGGCGAACCCGTCCCCGTCGGCGTCTTCGGCGAGATCCACGTCGCCGGACCCGGCGTCGCCCGCGGCTACCTCGGCCGCCCCGCCCTGACCGCCGAGCGCTTCGTGCCCGACCCGTGGGGCCCGGCCGGCTCCCGCCTCTACAAGAGCGGCGACATCGCCCGCCGCCGCCCGGACGGCAGCCTCGAATTCCTCGGCCGCGCCGACGGCCAGATCAAGATCCGCGGCTACCGCGTCGAACTCGGCGAGATCCAGGCCGCCCTGGCCGCCCTGCCCGGCATCCACGACGCCGTCGTCGTCCTGCGCGAGGACACCCCCGGCGCCAAGGAGATCGTCGCCTACCTGATCACCGCGGGCGGCGCCGCCCACGACCCCGCCGACCTGCGCGAGGCCCTCGCCCGCGACCTCGCCCCGTACATGATCCCGGCCGCCTTCGTCACCCTGGAGCGGCTGCCGCTCACCACCAACGGCAAGCTCGACAAGCGCGCCCTGCCCGCCCCCGGCAGCGACGCCCGACGCGCCACCGGAACCCGCACGGCCCCCCGTACGCCCGCCGAGCAGCGCATCGCCGACGTCTGGGAAGAGGTCCTCGGCCTCGACGCCCTCGGCGTCGACGACAGCTTCTTCGAACTCGGCGGCGACTCCATCCGCGCCGTCGCCCTCGTCGGCTCCCTGCGCGCCGCCGGCTTCGACGTCACCGTCCGCGACGTCTTCGACCGCCGCACGGTGGCCCGCCTCGCCGAACTCGTCACCGGCCGGACCGCGCCCGCCGAACTCCCCGAGCCCGTCCGCCCGTTCCAGCTGATCCGGCCGGGCGACCGCGACCGGCTCCCGGCGGGCCTCACCGACGCCTACCCGCTCTCCCAGGTGCAGACCGGCATGGTGCTGGAGATGGCCCTGCCCGGCAGCGCGAACAACTACCACAACGTCACCAGCTTCCGGATCCGCGACGAGCGCCCCTTCCACCACGCCGCCCTCGTCGAGGCCGCCCGCATCGTCACCGCGCGCCACGAGGTGCTGCGCACCTCCATCGACCTCGACGGCTACTCCGTACCGATGCAGCTCGTGCACGCCGAGGCCGAGATGGCCGTCGGCAGCCAGAGCCTGCGCGGCCTCGACGAGGACGAGATCCGCGCCGCGATCCTCGACCACACCGCCCGCGAGCGCGCCGACGTCTTCGACCTCGCCGTCCCGGCCCTGATGCGCCTGTACGCGCACGACACCGGCACCGGCGGCTGGTGGCTGTCGGTCACCGAATGCCACCCCGTCCTGGAGGGCTGGAGCCACCACTCCCTCCTGATGGAGATCCTCGACCTGTACGCCGCCCTGCGCGACGGCCGTCCGGTCCGGGAGCCCGAGCCGACCGCGATCCGCTTCGCCGACTTCATCGCCGAGGAGGCCCGGGCGCTGGAGGACGAGACCCACCACGCCTACTGGTCCCGGATCACCGACGAGTACGCCCCGATCGCCGCCCCCGCGGGCTGGGGCGAGGCCCCCGGCTCCCCGCGCGCCATCCACGTCATCGAGGTCCCCGTCGAGGACCTGTACGACCGGCTGCGCACCCTCGCCACCCGCAGCCGCGCCTCGTTCAAGAGCGTCATGCTCGCCGCCCACCTCAAGGTGATGAGCCAGCTCACCGAGCAGACCCGCTTCACCGCGGGCCTGGTCTGCGACTCCCGCCCCGAACTGCTCGACGCGGACCGGGTGTACGGCATGTACCTCAACACCCTGCCCTTCGCACACGACGCCGGCGCCGCCGCCACCTGGAGCGAGCTCGTCGCCCAGGTCTTCGCCGCCGAGGTCGAGCTGTGGCCGCACCGCCGCTTCCCGCTGCCCGCAGTGCAGCGCCTGGCCGGCGGCCGCCAGCTCATCGAGGTGTACTTCAACTACCAGGACTTCCACCAGGTCGACCTGGACCGCGTCGACTACCTCGCCAGCATCGACGACAGCCCGACCGAGTTCCCGCTGACGGTCTCCAGCCGCGCCGGGCACATCATCGTCACCGCCAACGGGCGGGCCCTCTCCCGGGACAACGCGGAGCGGGTCGCCGCGATGTACCGCCGGGTGCTCGTGGCCATGGCCGCGGACCCCGAGGGCGACGCGCGGGCCGTGCTGCTGCCCGCCGACGAGCGGGCCCGGGTGCTGGAGGAGTGGAACGACTCCTCCACGGCCGCCTCCGCGGGGACGGTGCCCGAGCTGTTCGCGGCGCGGGTGGCTGCGTCTGCGGACGCGGTGGCCGTCACCAGCGGTGGCGTGTCGCTGTCGTACGCCGAGCTGGATGCCCGGTCGGAGGCGCTGGCGCACCGGCTGGTCGCCGAGGGCGTGCGTCCGGGTGACGTGGTGGGTGTGCTGCTGGAGCGCGGTGTCGAGCTGCTGGTCGCGCTGCTCGCCGTACAGCGTGCGGGTGGTGCGTACCTGCCGATGGACGCCTCGCACCCGGCCTCCCGGCTCGCCGGGATCGTCGCGGACGCGGCGCCGGTGGCACTGATCGCGCAGCCCTCGCTGGCGGCCACCGCCGACGAGATCCACCCGGGCGGCTGGCTGCCCGTGGACGGCGCCCCGGTGGACGCGGTCGGCGCACTGCCGGCCGTGGACGCGGCCGCGGTGGCGTACGTGCTCTACACCTCGGGTTCTACCGGCAAGCCGAAGGGCGTGCAGGTCACGCACGGGGCGCTGGGCAACCTGCTCGTCGGCATCCGCCGGGTGCTGGGCGAGGCCCGGGCGGAGGAGTCCTGGCTGGCTTCGACCTCCGTCTCCTTCGACATCTCGGGGCTGGAGCTCTACCTGCCCCTGACCGGCGGCCACCGCGTGGTCATCGCCGAGGCCGGGGACGACCTGACCGAACTGGTCGCCGCCGAGCGCGTGACCCACGTCCAGGCCACCCCGTCCGGCTGGAAGCTGCTCCGCGAGGCGGGCTTCTCCGACCGCGCGGTGACCGCGCTGGTCGGCGGCGAGGCCCTGCCGGTCGAGCTGGCCCGCGAACTGCGCGGCCACGTGGCCCGGTTGGTGAACGTCTACGGTCCGACCGAGACGACCATCTGGTCCGCCACCTGGGAGGTGCCGGCCGAGGCCGCAGCGATCTCCATCGGCTCCCCGATCGACAACACCCAGCTGTACGTGGTGGATGCGTTGATGCAGCCGGTGCCGCTGGGTGTGGTGGGTGAGCTGTGCATCGCCGGTGACGGCGTGGCGCAGGGATACCTGGGTCGTCCGGATCTGACGGCGGAACGTTTCGCCCCGGACCCGTTCGGGCCTGCCGGTACGCGTCTGTACAAGACGGGTGACCTGGCGCGGCGTCTGTTCGACGGTTCGCTGGAGTTCCTCGGTCGTACCGACCACCAGGTGAAGATCCGTGGTTACCGCATCGAGCTGGGTGAGATCGAGTCCCGGCTGCTGGCCCACCCGCAGGTGCGTGACGCGGCGGTGATCGCCCGTACGGAGGAGTCGGGGGACACCTGGCTCGTCGGCTATGTGATCCCGGCCGAGGGCGCCATCGACCAGGCCGCCGTACGCGGCTTCCTGCGCGAGGAACTGCCCGACTACATGGTCCCCGGCGCCTTCGTGGAACTCGACGCCTGGCCGCTCAACACGGCCGGGAAGCTCGACCGCAAGGCGCTGCCCGCCCCCACCGAGTTCGCGGCCGCCGCCGAGTACGTGGCGCCCCGTACCGAGACCGAGGCCCGTCTCGCCGAGGCCTGGGCCACCGCCCTGGGCCACGAGCAGGTCAGTGTCGAGGACAGCTTCTTCGACCTCGGCGGCGACTCCATCCGCGCCATCGGTCTGGCCTCCGAGGTCCGCGCCGCGGGCTTCCAGGTCTCCGTGCCCGACATCTTCACCCACAACAGCGTGGCCGCTCTCGCCCGCCACCTCGACGGCCGCGAGGCCCCGGCCGTCACGGCCGCGGAGTACGTCCGGCCGTACGCGCTGCTCTCCGACGCCGACCGGGCCGCCCTGCCCGCCGGGGTCACCGACGCCTACCCGGTCTCCCAGGTGCAGCTCGGCATGCTCGTCGAGATGGACCTGGACGACGAGCAGGCGGCGTACCACAACGTCGACGGCTTCGAGGTCCAGGACGACCGGCCCTTCGACGCCGCCGCCCTCCAGCGGGCCGCCGAGGAGGTCATCGCCCGCCACGAGGTGCTGCGCACCGGCTTCGACCTGACCTCGTACAGCACCCCGCTCCAGCTGGTCCGCGCGAGCGCGCCCACCACGGTCGCGGTCGCCGACCTGTCGCTGCTGGACCCGCGGGCCCGCGAGCGTGCCGTCATCGCGCACGAACAGGCCGAACGGCAGGCGGTGTTCGCCGTCGCCGAGCCGCCGCTCGTCCGGTTCTCCGCGCAGGTCCTGACCACCGGCTCCTGGCACCTGACCCTCACCTACGCGCACCCCGTGCTGGAGGGCTGGAGCTACCACGCCCTCCTCGGCGAACTCCTCGCCGTCTACCGGGAGATCCGCGACACGGGCGCCGCCACGGCTCCCGCGGCCACCCCCGCCCGCTACGCCGACTTCATCGCGGGTGAGCTGGACTCCCTCGCCGATGACGCCGACCGCGCCTACTGGCAGTCCGTCGTCGACGGCAACGCGGCCCTGGAACTGCCCGCGGGCTGGGGCGGGGAGCCCGGTGTGCGCCGCGCCCCGGTCGCCTTCGGGGACCTGGAGCCGCGGCTGCGCGAGCTCGCGGCCGCGACGGGCACCTCGTTCAAGAGCGTGCTGCTCGCCGCGCACCTGGCGGTGATGAGCCGGCTCACCCCCGAGCAGTCCTTCCACAGCGGCCTGGTGGCCGACGCCCGTCCCGAACTCCCGGGCTCGGAGCGGGTGCTGGGCATGCACCTCAACACCCTGCCGTTCGCCCACGACCGCAGCGCCGCCACGTGGAGCGAGCTCGTCGCCCAGGTCTTCGCCGCCGAGATCGGGGCCTGGTCCCACCGGCGCCACCCGCTGCCGGCCATCCAGCGCCTCGCGGGCGGCCGCCAGCTGCTGAACGTGTACTTCAACTACCAGGACTACGGGCGGGTCACCGACGGCAGCCTGGAGCACGCGGGCGCCTCGGCGCAGCTCGCCGACCCCCAGGAAGGCCCGACGGAGTTCCCGCTGACCGTCGCCACCCGCAAGGGGCACCTGGTGCTCACCGCGCACGGAGCGGTGCTCTCGCAGGAGAACACTGATCGCATCGCGGCCATGTACCGCCTGGCCCTGGAGGCGATGGCCGCCGACCCCGAGGGTGACGCCCAGGCGCCGCTGCTGCCCGAGGGCGAGCGCGCCCGGGTCCTGGCGGAGGGTAACGACACCGCCACCGCCGCCACGGCCGGGACCGTCACCGCGCTGTTCGCGGCCCGGGTCCTGGACACCCCGGAGGCGCGGGCCGTCACCTCCGGCGGCCGGTCCCTCTCGTACGGGGAGCTGGACGCCCGCTCCAACCGGTTCGCCCGCCACCTGCTCGCCATGGGCGTGCGCCCGGGTGACGTGGTCGGTGTGCTGCTGGAGCGCGGTGTGGAGCTGCTGGTCGCGCTGCTCGCCGTACAGAAGGCGGGGGCGGCGTACCTGCCGCTCGACGCCTCGCACCCGGCCTCCCGGCTCGGCGGGATCGTCGCCGACGCCCGCCCCTCCGTCCTGGTCACCCAGGACGCGCTCGGGCCGGTGGCCGACGAGATCCACTCCGGGGAGTGGCTGCTGGTCGACGGTACGGACGCGGCCGTCACCGCCGAACTGGACTCGGACCCGCTGGACATCGCGGTCGACCCGGCCGCGGTGGCGTACGTGCTCTACACCTCGGGCTCCACCGGCAAGCCGAAGGGCGTGCAGGTCACGCACGGGGCGCTGGGCAACCTGCTCGTCGGCATCCGCCGGGTGCTCGGCGCCGGCTGGGGCGAGTCCTGGCTGGCCTCCACCTCCGTCTCCTTCGACATCTCGGGGCTGGAGCTCTACCTGCCCCTGATCGGTGGCCACCGCGTGGTCATCGCCGAGGCCGGGGACGACCTGGCCGAGCTCGTCCGCGAGCAGGAGGTCACGCACGTCCAGGCCACCCCGTCGGGCTGGAAGCTGCTGCTGGAATCGGGCTTCGCCGACGGAGGCGTGACGGCCCTGGTGGGCGGTGAGGCGCTGCCGGTGGAGCTGGCGCGTGAACTGCGCGCGCGTGTCGGTCGGTTGGTGAACGTCTACGGTCCGACGGAGACGACGATCTGGTCGTCGGCGTGGGAGGTGCCCGAGGGCGCTGAGGCGGTTTCGATCGGTGCTCCGATCGACAACACGCAGTTCTATGTGGTGGATGCGTTGATGCAGCCGGTTCCGCTGGGTGTGGTGGGTGAGCTGTGCATCGCCGGTGACGGCGTGGCGCAGGGATACCTGGGTCGTCCGGATCTGACGGCGGAACGTTTCGCCCCGGACCCGTTCGGGCCTGCCGGTACGCGTCTGTACAAGACGGGTGACCTGGCGCGGCGTCTGTTCGACGGTTCGCTGGAGTTCCTCGGTCGTACCGACCACCAGGTGAAGATCCGTGGTTACCGCATCGAGCTCGGCGAGATCGAGTCCCGGCTGCTGGCCCACCCGCAGGTCCGCGACGCGGCCGTGATCGCCCGTACCGAGGAGTCGGGGGACACCTGGCTCGTCGGGTACGTGATCCCGGCCGAGGGCGCCATCGACCAGGCCGCCGTACGCGGCTTCCTGCGCGAGGAACTGCCCGACTACATGGTCCCCGGCGCCTTCGTGGAACTCGACGCCTGGCCGCTCAACACGGCCGGCAAGCTCGACCGCAAGGCCCTGCCCGCCCCCACCCGCGGCGCCGAGAGCACTTATATAGCTCCCCGCACAGACGCCGAGGCGAGCATCGCTCATGCCTGGGAATCAGCTCTCGGGCTCGAACGGGTGAGCGTCGAGGACAGCTTCTTCGACCTCGGCGGCGACTCCATCCGGGCGGTCTCCGTCGTCGGCGCGCTGAAGGCTCTCGGCCACCGACTCTCCGTTCGAACGATCTTCACGTACCAGACCGTCGCCGAGCTGGCGGACCATCTCGCGGCGCAGGCACAGCAGGAGGACACCGTGTCACCGACGAACATCTCCACCCGGACGGCAGGGGCGGCCGACGCGGCAGAGGCGCTTGCCGGTGCGCTCGCGGCGGCCGGCATCGACCTCGCCGCCGACGGCCTCTCCGACCAGACCTCGGTCGCCGACCTCCTCGCCCTGCTCCGCACCCAGGCCGCGCCGACGGCCGCCGAGCCGCAGCCCGCGCCGGGGGAGGGAGGCCTCGCCCCTTTCGCCCTGCTCACCGATGAGGACAGGGAACGGATACCCGAGGGCCTCGCCGACGCCTACCCGCTCTCGCAGGTGCAGACCGGCATGGCCGTGGAGACCCTGGTCGAGGACGGCGGGGACGACTACCACCGCGTGACCTCCTTCCGGGTCCGCGACGGGCACGCCTTCTCCCGCACCGCGCTGGAGGCGGCTGCCCGTACCGTCGCCGCCCGGCACGAGGTCCTGCGCACGTCGATCGACCTCACCGGCTACTCCGTGCCGATGCAGCTCGTCCACGCCACCGCCGAGATCCCCCTCCACGTGGAGGACCTGACGGGCATCCGCGACGAGGAGTCGCTGACCCGTGCCGTCCAGGCCCACGTCGCGGTCGAGGAGTCCCGCCCCTTCGCCCTCGGCGACCACTCCCTGCTGCGCATCGCCGCCCTCGTCGAGAGCGACCGGGCATGGTGGCTCTCCCTGACCCACAGCCACATCATCCTGGAGGGCTGGAGCCACCACTCCCTCCTGATGGAGATCCTCGACGTCTACCGCACGGTCCGCGAGGGCGGCGACCCCGACGCCGGCCGCGAGCCCGTGCCCGCCCGCTACGCCGACTTCATCGCCGGCGAGCTGGAGTCCCTCGCGGACGAAGGCGACCGCGAGTACTGGGCGCACACCGTCGACGCCTACCCCGCCCTCTCCCTCCCGGCCGGCTGGGGCGAGCCCACCGCCGAGGACGGCCGCGGTTACCGCCTGCCGGTGGCCTACTCCGACCTGGAGCCCGGGCTGAAGAAACTGGCCGAGCGGGCCCGCGTCTCCGCCAAGAGCGTGCTGATCGCCGCCCACCTGAAGGTGATGAGCCAGCTCACCGAGGAGTCCCGCTTCTCGGCCGGCCTGGTCACCGACGCCCGCCCCGAACTGCTGGGCGCCGAGCGGGTCTGCGGCATGCACCTCAACACCGTGCCCTTCGCCCACGAGGCCGGGCTCGCGACCACCTGGGCCGGGCTCGTGCGCCAGGTCTTCGACCGCGAGATGGAGCTCTTCGACCACCGCCGCTACCCGCTGCCGGCGATCCAGCGGCTGGCCGAGCCCGGCCAGTCCGTCGTCGAGGTGCTCTTCACGTACCAGAACTACCACCAGGTCGACACCGAGCTGATCGACGTCGAGGCCAACCTCGGCGACGCCACCTCGCAGTTCCCGCTCGCCGTCACCACCCTCGCCGGACACCTGGTCCTGACCGCCAACGAGCGGGACCTCGCCCGGCCGCAGGCCCAGCGGGTCGCGGACATGTACCGCCTCGTCCTGGAGGCCATGGCCGCGGACCCCGAGGGCGACGCACGGGCCGTGCTGCTGCCCGCCGACGAGGAGGCCCTCGTCGTCACCGGCTGGAACGACACCGCCACCGAGACCCCGGCCCCGACGGTGCCCGAGCTGTTCGCGGCGCGGGTGGCTGCGTCTGCGGACGCGGTGGCCGTCACCAGCGGTGGCGTGTCGCTGTCGTACGCCGAGGTGGACGCCCGGTCGGAGGCGCTGGCGCACCGGCTGGTCGCCGAGGGCGTGCGTCCGGGTGACGTGGTGGGTGTGCTGCTGGAGCGCGGTGTCGAGCTGCTGGTCGCGCTGCTCGCCGTACAGAAGTCCGGCGGCGCGTACCTGCCGATGGACGCCGCGCACCCCGCGGCCCGCCTCGCCGGGATCGTCACCGACGCGGCGCCTGCCGTCCTCGTCACCCAGGACTCGCTGGCCGCCGTGGCCGCCGAGATCCACTCCGGGACGCGGATCTCGGTGTCCGACACGGCCGACGCCCCCGGCCGCCTCCCGGCGATCGACCGGGACGCGGTGGCGTACGTGCTCTACACCTCGGGTTCTACCGGCAAGCCGAAGGGCGTGCAGGTCACGCACGGGGCGCTGGGCAACCTGCTCGTCGGCATCCGCCGGGTGCTGGGCGAGGCCCGGGCGGAGGAGTCCTGGCTGGCTTCGACCTCCGTCTCCTTCGACATCTCGGGGCTGGAGCTCTACCTGCCGCTGACCGGCGGCCACCGCGTGGTCATCGCCGAGGCCGGGGACGACCTGACCGAACTGGTCGCCGCCGAGCGCGTGACCCACGTCCAGGCCACCCCGTCCGGCTGGAAGCTGCTCCGCGAGGCGGGCTTCTCCGACCGCGCGGTGACCGCGCTGGTCGGCGGCGAGGCCCTGCCGGTCGAGCTGGCCCGCGAACTGCGCGGCCACGTGGCCCGGCTGGTGAACGTCTACGGTCCGACCGAGACGACCATCTGGTCCGCCACCTGGGAGGTGCCGGCCGAGGCCGCAGCGATCTCCATCGGCTCCCCGATCGACAACACCCAGCTGTACGTGGTGGATGCGCTGATGCAGCCGGTTCCGCTGGGTGTGGTGGGTGAGCTGTGCATCGCGGGTGACGGTGTGGCTCAGGGGTATCTGGGTCGTCCGGATCTGACGGCGGAACGTTTCGCCCCGGACCCGTTCGGGCCTGCCGGTACGCGTCTGTACAAGACGGGTGACCTGGCGCGGCGTCTGTTCGACGGTTCGCTGGAGTTCCTGGGCCGTACCGACCACCAGGTGAAGATCCGTGGTTACCGCATCGAGCTGGGTGAGATCGAGTCCCGGCTGCTGGCCCACCCGCAGGTGCGTGACGCGGCCGTGATCGCCCGTACCGAGGAGTCGGGGGACACCTGGCTCGTCGGCTATGTGATCCCGGCCGAGGGCGCCATCGACCAGGCCGCCGTACGCGGCTTCCTGCGCGAGGAACTGCCCGACTACATGGTGCCGGGTGCCTTCGTGGAGCTGGAGGCCTGGCCGCTCAACACCGCGGGCAAGCTCGACCGCAAGGCGCTGCCCGCCCCCACCGAGTTCGCGGCCGCCGCCGAGTACGTGGCGCCCCGTACCGAGACCGAGGCCCGTCTCGCCGAGGCCTGGGCCACCGCCCTGGGCCACGAGCAGGTCAGTGTCGAGGACAGCTTCTTCGACCTCGGCGGCGACTCCATCCGCGCCATCGTCCTCGTCGGCGCCATCCGCTCGGCCGGCTTCCAGGTCGCCGTGCAGGACGTCTTCGAGCACCGCACCATCGCCGCCCTGGCCCGCCACCTCGGCGGCCCGGCGGACTCCGGCGAGGCCCCCGGCCCCGTGGAGGAGGTGTACGTCCAGCCGTACGCGCTGCTCTCCGACGCCGACCGGGCCGCCCTGCCCGCCGGGGTCACCGACGCCTACCCGGTCTCCCAGGTGCAGCTCGGCATGCTCGTCGAGATGACGCTGGACGAAGACGGCGCCGCCTACCACAACGTCGACGCCTTCCGGGTCCGCGACGGCCGCCCCTTCGACGCCGCCGCCCTCCAGCGGGCCGCCGAGGAACTGGTCCTGCGCCACGAGGTGCTGCGCACCGGCTTCGACCTCACCGGCTACGGCACCCCCCTCCAGCTCGTCCACGCCGACGTGCCCGTCGAGGTCCCCGTCACCGACCTCAGCGCGCTCTCCGCCGAGGCCTTCGGCCCGGCCCTGCGCGCCGTCAACGCCGAGGAGAGCGCCCGTCCCTTCGACACGGCCCGCCCGCCGCTGCTGCGGGTGCGCGCCGTCCTGGAGGACGACACCTCCTGGTGGCTCGTCCTCACCCACGCCCACCCCATCCTGGAGGGCTGGAGCTACCACTCCCTGATGAGTGAACTGCTCGTCTGCTACCGGGAGTTCGCCGATCAGGGGTTCTTCACCCCCACCGACCGCCCGGCAAGCCGCTACGCCGACTTCATCGCCGCCGAACTGGCCTCGCTGGCCGACCCGGTAGAAGAGGAGTACTGGCGCACGGCCGTTGCCGAGCACGCCGTCCTCGAACTCCCCGCTGCCTGGGGCGACCCCCAGGGCGCGGAGGGCGAGGCGGAAGGGGACCGGCCGTACGACACGGTCCAGGTCAACGTGCCCACGTACGACCTGATGCCCCGCCTGCGCGAGCTGGCCACCACCTCCGGCACCTCCCTCAAGAGTGTCTTCCTCGCCGCCCACCTCAAGGTGCTCAGCCAGGTCACCGAGGAAGCCTCCTTCCACACCGGTCTCGCCATCGACGCCCGGCCGGAGACCGCCGGCGCCGACCGGGTCGCGGGCATGCACCTCAACACCGTGCCCTTCGCCCACCTGCGCACCGCCGGCACCTGGCGCGAGCTGGTCCGCCAGGTCTTCGACCGCGAACTCGCGCTGTGGCCGCACCGCCGCCACCCGCTGCCCGCCATCCAGCGGGCCGCGGGCGGCCGCCGCCTCCTCAACAGCGTCTTCAACTACCTGGACTTCCACCAGGTCGACGCGGAACTCGTCGACGAGGAGGCCAGCACCGGCATCGGTTCGACCGAGTTCCCGCTCGCCGTGATCTCTCGCGGCGGCTGGCTCGGCCTGCGCTCCGACACCCGCCACCTCACCCCCGCCCAGGCGGAGGGCCTCGGCGAGATGTACCGCCAGGTCCTCCGGGCCATGGCCGCCGACGCCGAGGGCGACGCCCGCGCCACCTTCCTCCCCGCGGCCGACCGGGCACTGGTCCTGCGCGCCCCGGCCTCCATTGCCACCGCCCCCGTCACCACCACCCTGCACTCCCTCTTCGAGGAGCAGGCCGCCGAACGCCCCGACGCGGGCGCCGTCACCGCGGCCGGCACGACCCTCTCGTACGGCGAGCTCAACGCCCGCGCCAACCGCATCGCGCACCGGCTGCGCGCCCTCGGCGTCGGTGCCGAGGACATCGTCGGCCTGTGCGTGGCCCGCGGCCCCGAGCTCGTGCCCGCGCTGCTCGGCATCCTCAAGGCGGGCGCCGCCTACCTGCCGATGGACCCGGCCCAGCCCGCCGCCCGCCTCGCCTTCATGGCCGAGGACCAGGGCCTCAAGGTGGTCCTCACCGAGTCCGCCCACCAGCAGGCCGCCGTCGCCGCCCACTCCGGGTCGGTGCTCGTCCTCGACGCCGCCGACACCACCGCCGACCTGGCGGCGCTGCCCGACACCGACCCGGCGCCCGTCGCCGAGTCCGGCAACCTCGCCTACGTCATCTACACCTCCGGCTCCACCGGAGTCCCCAAGGGTGTCGGCGTCACCCACGCCAACGCCGTGCGCCTGATGCTCGCCACCGAGGAGCGCTTCCCGCTCGACGACCGGCACGTGTGGCCGCTGATCCACAGCTACGCCTTCGACGTCTCCGTCTTCGAGCTGTGGGCCGCCCTGCTCTACGGCTCCCGCCTGGTCGTCGTCGACGCCGACACCGCCCGCAACCCCGACGAGCTGCTCGACCTGCTCGTCGCCGAGAAGATGACGGTCCTGCTCAACAGCCCGTCCGCCTTCCGCGGCCTCGCCGCCGCCGTCCAGCAGGGCGACCCGCGGACCGAGGAACTCAACCTGCGCGCCATGTTCTTCGGCGGGGAGAAGCACGACGGAGCCGCCCTGGCCCCCTGGACCGACCGCTTCGGCCTGGACGCCCCGCAGCTCGTCGAGCTGTACGGGCCCACCGAGGCCACCGTCCAGGTCACCCACCACCGCATCACCGAGGCCGACCTGGCGAGCGAGCACGGCATCCCGCTCGGCCGCCCGCTCGCCGACACGCGGATCCTCGTACTCGACGAGGACGCCCGGCCCGTCCCGGTCGGCGTCCCCGGCGAACTGGCCATCGGCGGCCCGGCGCTCAGCCGCGGCTACCTCGGCCGACCGGCCCTGACCGCCGACCGCTTCGTGCCCGACCCGTACGGGGAGCCGGGCGGCCGGCTCTACCGGACCGGCGACCTGGCGCGGCTGCGCCCGGACGGCGGCCTGGAGTTCCTCGGCCGCACCGACAACCAGATCAAGATCCGCGGCTACCGCGTCGAGCTCGGCGAGATCCAGTCCGTGCTCGTCGCCCACCCCGCCGTCCACCAGGCCGTCGTCGTCACCGACGAGAGCGCCCCGGGCGACCCGCGGATCGCGGCCTACGCCGTGCCCGCCGACCCGGAGGCGAGCCTGCCCTCCCCGGCCGAGCTGGCCGAGTACTGCCGCGAGCGGCTGCCGGAGTACATGGTCCCGGGCGCGTTCACGGCCCTCGCCGCGATCCCGCTGATCTCCAACACCAAGGTCGACCGCAAGGCGCTGCCGGCGCCCGACTGGGCGGCGCTCGCCGCCGACCAGCCGTACGTCGCCCCGCGCACCGGCGACGAGGAGCGCATCGCGGCCGTCTGGGCCGAGGTGCTGGGCCTGCCCCGGGTCGGTGCCGAGGACGCCTTCTTCGACATCGGCGGCGACTCCATCCGCGCCGTCTCCCTCGTCGGCGCCCTGCGCGCCGCCGGGTACGCCCTGTCCGTCCGCGACGTCTTCGACGCCCGTACGGTCGCCGGCCTCGCGGCCCTCGCGGCCGCCGGCGCCGGCCGGGGCACCGACGGGCACCGCGCGGTCGAGCCCTTCGCCCTGGTCCCGGCCGCCGACCTGGCGGCCCTGCCGGCCGGCCTCACCGACGCCTACCCGGTCTCCCAGGGCCAGCTCGGCATCCTCGTCGAGATGCTCGCCGAGCCGGCCGGGCACAAGTACCTCAACGTCAACGCCTTCCGGATCCGGGACGACCGGCCCTTCGACGCCGCAGCCCTCGGAAAGGCAGTGGCGATCCTCGCCGGGCGCCACGAGGTCCTGCGCACCGGCTTCGACCTGACCGGGCACAGCGTTCCGCTCCAGCTCGTGCACACCGACGTGACCCTGCCGGTCGCCGTGCGCAGCCTGGCCGGACTGGACGCCGAGGGCGTGGACGCGGCCGTCGGCCGCTACCTCGCCGAGCAGCGGGCCACCCCCTTCGACCTGGCCGTGCCCTCGCTGCTGCGGGTGTCCGCGCTGGTCGAGGACGCGTCCGCGGACGGCCAGGTGTGGTGGCTCGGCCTCGCCGAGTGCCACGCCATCACCGAGGGCTGGAGCCACCACTCCATGCTCATGGAACTCCTCGGCCTCTACCGCCAGTTGCGCGACGGCCGCGAGCCCGAGGGCTGGACCGCCCCCGAGGTCCGCTACGCCGACTTCGTGGCCGGCGAGCTGGAGTCCCTGGCCTCCGCCGAGGACGAGGCGTACTGGCGCCGGATCACCGCCCGCTACGAGCCCTTCGCCCTCCCCGAGGGCTGGGGCGACGCGGACTCCACCCCCGAACCCTTCCTCGTCCGGGTGCCGTTCGCCGACGTCGAGCCGGGCCTGCGCGAGCTGGCCCGCCGCTCCCGCGCCTCGATGAAGTCCGTCCTGCACGCCGTCCACCTGGCCGTGCTGGCCCGCCTCACCGACCAGCAGGAGTTCTCGGCGGGACTCGCCACCGACGCCCGCCCCGAGGCACTCGGCGCCGAGCGGGTCCTGGGCATGCACCTCAACACGGTGCCCTTCGCCCACGACTCCTCCGCCCGCACCTGGCGCGAGCTGGTGGCCGGGGTGTACGAGCGGGAGGCCGCCATCTGGCCGCACCGCCGCCACCCGCTCCCCGCCATCCAGCGGCTCGCGGGCGGCCGCCGCCTCGTCGACGTCGCCTTCAACTACCAGGACTACAAGCAGCTCGACACCGACCTGATCGACATCGGCTCCAGCGCCGGCGCCGCCGCCACCGAGTTCTCGCTGATCGTCACCACCCTCAACGGGCACCTCAGCCTCGCCACCCACACCGGCGTGCTGCGCCGCGAGGAGGCCGAGCGCATCGCCTCCATGTACCGCGGTGTCGTCCTGGCCATGGCCGCCGACCCCGAGGGCGAGGCCCTGGCGCCGCTCCCGGACGGCGAGCGCGAACTGCTCGCCGCCTGGGGTGCCAAGGACGTACGGGACTGCGCGTCCACGGTGACCTCGCTGTTCGCCGCCCGCGTCGCCGAGGCCCCGGACTCCGTGGCCGTCTCCGCCGGCGACCTGGCGCTCAGCTACCGCGAGCTCGACGGGCGCGCCGCCCGCCTCGCCGCCCGCCTGCGCTCCGCAGGAGTCGGCCGGGGCTCGGTCGTCGCCGTCGGCCTCGACCGCAGCGCCGAACTGCCCGTCGCCCTGCTCGGCGTGCTCAAGGCCGGCGCGGCCTACCTGCCGCTCGACCCGGCCTACCCGGCCGACCGGCTCGCCTTCATGCTGGCCGACTCCGGAGCGGCCGCCCTGCTCACCGCCGAGCGCCTGGCGGGCTCCCTGCCCGACTGGGACGGCCCGGCCCTGCTGGTCGACGCCGCCGCGGCGGACGAGGACGGCCCGCTCGCCCCCGCGCTGGAGCAGCACCCGGACGAGCTCGCCTACGTGATGTACACCTCCGGCTCCACGGGCACCCCCAAGGCCACCGAGGTCACCCACCGCGGAGTCGTCCGCACCGCCACCGACGACGCGCTGACCCGCGTCGGCCCCGAGGACGTCGTCTCGCACGTCGCCAGCGTCTCCTTCGACGGCGCGACCTGGGAGCTGTGGAGCGCCCTGCTCGGCGGCGCCCGCCTGGAGGTCCTCGACCGGGACACCGTCCTGGACACCCAGGCCCTGGCCGCCGCCGTGGAGAGCCGCGGGATCACCGCGATGATCCTCACCACCTCGCTGTTCAACCACGTCGCCCGCACCATCCCGGGCACCCTCGCCGGGGTCCGCACGGTGATCTTCGGCGGTGAGACCGCCGACGCCTCCACCGTCCGCGACCTGGTCCGCTCCGGCGGCCCCCGCCACCTGGTGCACGGATACGGCCCGACCGAGAACACCACCTTCTCCACCGTCCACGAGGTCACCGACGTCCCCGACGGCGCGACCTCCGTCCCGATCGGCGGCCCGGTCGCGGGCTCCCGCCTCCACGTCCTGGACGCCGAGCAGCGGCCCGTACCGCGCGGGGTCACCGGCGAGCTCTACGTCGGCGGCCCGGGCCTGGCCCGCGGCTACCGCGGACAGCCCGCCCTGACCGCCGCCCGGTTCGTGCCCGACCCGTACGCCGGGCCCGGCGCCCTGATGTACCGCACCGGCGACCTGGTGCGCTGGCAGGCCGACGGCACGATCGACTTCGTCGGCCGCGCCGACCACCAGATCAAGCTGCGCGGCTACCGCATCGAGCCGGGCGAGATCGAGTCCGCGCTCCAGACCCACCCCGCCCTCGACCACGCGGCCGTCGTGCTGCGCGAGGACAACCCGGGCGAGAAGCGCCTCGTCGCCTACGTCGTCCCCGTACCCGGCGCCGAGGAGGTGCCGCTCCCCGCGGACCTGCAGGGCCACCTCGCCGAGAGCCTGCCCGACTACATGGTCCCCGCGGCCTTCGTGGTCCTGGACCGGATGCCGCTCACCGCCAACGGCAAGCTCGACACCCGCGCCCTGCCCGTCCCCGGTACGGACGCCCTCGCCGCCGCCCGCGGCGGGGCCGCCCCCGCCACCGAGGACGAGATCCGCATCGCCGCCGTCTGGACCGAGGTCCTCGGCGTCGACGGGATCTCCGTCACCGACAGCTTCTTCGACCTCGGCGGCGACTCCATCCGAGCCGTCACCCTCGTCGGCGCCCTCAAGACGGCCGGCTACAGCGTCACCGTCAGCGAGGTCTTCGAACACCGCACGGTCGGCAAGCTGGCCGTCGCGGTCGCCGGCCGCGAGGTCAGCGAGACGCGCTACGTCCAACCGTTCGAGCTGATCGGCGAGGCGGACCGGGCCCTGGTGCCCGCGGGCGTCACCGACGTCTACCCGCTCTCCCAGCTCCAGACCGGCATGCTCGTCGAGCTGCTGGCCTACGACGGCCCGGCGGCGAACAACTACCACAACACCACCTCCTTCGACATCCGCGACGGCATCCCCTTCGACGCCGACGCGATGCGCGAGGCGGCCCGCCGGGTCACCGCACGCCACGAGGCCCTGCGCACCTGCATCGACCTGGACACGTACTCGGTGCCCATGCAGCTCGTACACGCCGAGGCCGAGATGCCGGTGACCGTCCACGACCTGACCGGCCTGGACGACGACGGCTGGCGCACCCGGGTCCTGGAGATCAGCAACGGCGAGCAGGAGCGCCTGTTCGACATGGCGAAGCCGCCGTTCGTGCGGCTCAACTTCGCCGTCGGCGACACCGGCTGGCGCATGTTCCTCAGCCTCAACCACACCATCCTCGAAGGCTGGGGCCACTACAGCCTGTGGATGGAGCTGCTCACCACCTACGCCGCCCTGCGCGACGGCGAGGAGCCCGCCCCCGCGGCCCTGCCGCCGCTGCGCTTCGCCGACTTCATCGCCGGCGAGCACGAGTCCCTGGCCTCGGCCGAGGAGCGCGCGTACTGGCGCGGGATCGTCACCGACCACGCCCAGTTCACCCTCCCGGCGGCCTGGCGGCAGCCCGAGGAGAGCGGCAAGGCCTTCTCCGTCACCGTCTCCCTGCGCGACATCCAGCCGCGCATCAAGGCGGTGGCCAGCGCGGCCGACGTCCCGGTCAAGAGCGTGCTGCTGGCCGCCCACCTGAAGGTGATGGCCCAGCTCACCGAGGAGCGGGACTTCTACACCGGTCTCGTCTGCGACACCCGGCCCGAACTCCCCGGCGCCGACCTCGTGTACGGCATGTACCTGAACACGCTGCCCATCCACCACAAGGGCGGCGCGGCCACCTGGCGCGAGCTGCTCACACAGGTCTTCGCCCAGGAGACCGAGCTGTGGCCCAACCGCCGCTTCCCGCTGCCGGAGGTGCAGCGCGAGGCGGGCGGCCGCCGGATCATCGACGTCTTCTTCAACTACCTCGACTTCCGGCAGATCGACACCGACCTGATGGACCTCGGCTCCAGCCTGCGCGAGGGCGGCACCGAGTTCGACCTGGCCGTCACCACCATGGCCGGCGAGCTCGGACTGCTCACCGACACCCGGGTGATGAGCCGCGAGCAGGCCCGGCGGCTCGGCCGGATGTACCGCCTCGTACTGGAGGCGATCATCGCCGACCTCGACGGCGACGCCACCGCCGTCCTGCTGCCCGAGGAGGAGCGCGAGCTGCTCCTCGGCGAGTGGGCCGGACCGGCCGCCGCCGCGTACGACACCACCCCGGTGCACCGGCGCTTCGCCGCACGGGCCGCCGAGAACCCCGCGGCCACCGCCGTGGTCACGGCCGGCGCGGCACTGAGCTACGGCGAACTCGACGCCCGCGCCAACCGGTTCGCCCACCACCTCGTGGAACTGGGCGTCGGACGCGGCGAGTTCGTCGCGATCCTGCTGGAGCGCGGTCCCGACATGCTGGTCGCCGTACTCGGCGCGCTCAAGGCCGGCGCCGCCTACCTGCCGCTCGACCCGGAGACCCCGGCCGAGCGCCTGACGTACCAGCTCGCCGACAGCGAGGCACCGGTCCTGGTCACCCAGGAGTCCCTGCTGGCCGCGGTCCCCGCGGACAGCTCGGCCCGCCTCGTGGTCCTGGAGCGGGAGGCCGGCCCGATCGCCGCCCGCCCGCAGCACGACCCGGCGGTGGCCGTCGACGCCGACGACCTCGTCTACACCATCTACACCTCCGGCTCCACGGGCCGCCCCAAGGGCGTGCTCATCACCCACGGCGGCCTCGCCAACTACCTCGGCTGGGCCCTGGAGTACTACGGCATGGACGGGGCGAACGGGGCGCCGATGTTCGGCTCCATCGCCTTCGACCTGGCCGTGCCCAGCTTCCTGCTCCCGCTGATCTCCGGGCGCGACGTCACCATGGTCCCCGGCGACCGCGGCCAGGAGGCCCTGCCCGACCTGCTGCGGGCGGGCGGCGACTACAGCATCCTCAAGATCACCCCGGCCCACCTGGACCTGGTCACCGCCGCCCTCGGCGAGGACACCGTCCTGGACTCCGTACGCACCTTCGTGGTCGGCGGCGAGGAGATGAAGCCGGAGATGGTCGCCGGCTGGCGGCGCACCGCCCCCCGTGCCCGGATCGTCAACGAGTACGGCCCGACCGAGACCGTCGTCGGCTGCGTCGTCCACACGGTGGCATCCGACGAGGGCACCGCGACCGATACGGCCGCGGACGGCGTACCGGTGCCGATCGGCCGCCCCATCACCAACACCGAGGTGTACGTGCTGGACGCCGGGATGCGCCCGGTGCCCGCCGGAGTCGTCGGCGAGCTCTACCTCGGCGGCGCGGGCGTGGCCCGCGGCTACGGCGGGCGGCCCTCGCTCACCGCCGAGAAGTTCGTCCCGCACCCCTTCACCGACCGCCCCGGCGCCCGCCTCTACCGCACCGGCGACCTCGCCCGGTTCCGCCGCGACGGCAGCCTGGACTTCCTGGGCCGCGGCGACGACCAGGTCAAGATCCGCGGCTACCGCGTCGAACTCGGCGAGATCGAGGCCACCCTGCTGCTCGCCCCCGGCGTCAAGGACGCCGTGGTGCTGGCCCGTCAGGACCGCCCCGGCGAACGCCGCCTCGTCGCCTACGTCGTCCCCGCCGACGGCGCCTCGCCCACCCCGGCCGAACTGGCCGCGGAGCTGCGCCGCACCCTGCCGGCCTACATGGTCCCCGCGGTGTTCATCGCCCTCGACGCACTCCCGCTGGCCGTCTCCGGCAAGGTGGACCGCAAGGCCCTG
This sequence comes from Streptomyces sp. NPDC051183, assembly GCF_040682455.1. Classification (NCBI taxonomy): domain Bacteria; kingdom Bacillati; phylum Actinomycetota; class Actinomycetes; order Kitasatosporales; family Streptomycetaceae; genus Streptomyces; species Streptomyces sp. NPDC051183. The sequence goes on along the minus strand of NZ_JBFBBA010000006.1, from coordinate 113,040 downwards.
CCGGCTCCCGGCCAGGACCGGATGCCCGACACCGGACGGCCCCCGTACGTCGCCCCGGGCACCGCCACCGAAGAACTGCTCGCCCGCATCTGGGGCGAGGCCCTCGGCATCGACAAGGTCGGCGCCCACGACAGCTTCTTCGACCTCGGCGGCGACTCGATCATGGTGCTCCCGCTGATCTCCGCCGCCCGCAAGGCCGGCCTCGCGATCTCGCTGCGCACCCTGTACGAGAGCGAGACCCTCGCCGAACTGGCCGCGGCCGTCGCGCCCCGAGCGGCGGCTCCCCGTACCGTCCGGGGCATCCCCGCCCCGGCCGAGGCGATGATCGAGCACCAGGTGCCGGGCGTCAGCGTCGCCGTCATCCGCGACGGCGAACTCGCCGAGGTCCGCGGCTTCGGCGTCACCTCGGCGGGCGGCGGCGCCCGGGTCACCCCGGACACGCTCTTCCCGGCCGCGTCCATGAGCAAGTTCGTCTCCGCGCTCGGCGTCCTGCGCCTGGCCAAGGACGGGCTCATCGACCTCGACGGGGACGTCAGCCGGCACCTGACGAGCTGGCAGGTCCCCGGCGGGGCCGTGGTCACCGCCGACCAGCTGCTCCGCTTCACCGCGGGCATCACCCACCCCGAGACCGCCCTGGAGAACCACTTCTACGGGCGCGGCGAGCCCCGGCCCACCGCGGCCGAGATCCTCCACGGCCGGGCCCCGGCCAAGACCCCGCCGGTGGTGCTGGAAGGCGTACCGGGCCGGGTGTTCATGAAGAACAACGTCAGCTACACCGTCCTGCAGCAGCTCGTCGAGGACGTCACCGGCACCCCCTTCCCGCAGTACATGCGGGAGAAGGTGTTCGCCCCGCTGGGCATGACCGCCAGCTTCTACGAGCCCGAACTCCCGCCGGCCGCGGCCGCGGTCGCCGTCGGCCACGGAGAGGACGGCGCCCCGCTCGCCGAAGGGTCCATGGCCCACCCCGACACCGCGGCCGCCGGACTGTGGACCACCGCGGGCGACCTGGCCCGAGTGCTCCTGGAGATCCGCCGCGCCCACCGCGGCGAAGCCTCCGAGGTGCTCGACCCGGCCCTCGCCGGCCGGATGCTCACCGTCGTCGAACCCGGCCGCTTCTACGGCACCGGCTCCATCGTCGACACCACCGGCGGCGACCTCGAATACGGCCACACCGGCCGCACCTCCGGCTTCCACGCCCTGGCGCTCAGCCGCCTCGGCTCCGGCACCGGTGTCGTGGTCCTCACCAACGCCGACTCCGGGCGGGCCGTGCTCAAGCAGGTGCTGGCCTCCGTACGCGACGAGGACGAGGCGTGGGCCGGCCAGGGCGAGATGACCCGGCTGTGGGAGCAGGGCCGGATCAACCCCGACGCACAGGACTGACCGGCAGTGCCGGACGGGGCGGGCGCCCCGCACCAGCGGTCGCGCCCGCCCCACCCCCACCCACCACGAACAGGAAGGAGCACCCGATGACCACGCACACCCGGCAGCTGCTCTCCATCGACGACCTGACCGACGAGGACCTCCACTCGATCGTCGCCCGCGGCGCCCACTTCGCCTCCGGCGCCGGCCGCACCGAACAGCCCCTGGAGGGCTGGATCGCCGGCATCTACTTCAAGAAGACCTCCACCCGCACCCGTACGGCCTTCTCCGCCGGCGCGCTGCGGCTCGGCGCCCGCATCCTCACCTACGGCCCCGCCGACCTCCAGCTCAACACCGGCGAGACCGTCGAGGACACCGGCCAGGTCATGGCCCGCATGCTCGACGTCCTCGTCGCCCGCACCGCCGGCCCCGACGAGGAGCTGCGCGGCCTGTCCGGCGGCGGCCGGCTGCCCGTGGTCAACGCCATGAGCGCCGCCGAGCACCCCACCCAGGGCCTCACCGACCTCACCACCCTCCAGCTGAGGTTCGGCCGCATCGAAGGCCTGTCCATCCTGTACGTCGGCGAGGGCAACAACACCGCCTCCGCCCTGGCCCTCGCGCTCAGCCGCTACCCCGGCACCACCCTGGAGCTGCGCACCCCGCCCGGCTACGGGGTCGACCCCGCGATCCTCGCCCGCGCCGCCGCCCAGGCCGCCCGCAACGGCTCCACCGTCACCGAGCACCACCACATGGACGGCCTGCCCGAGCAGCCCGACGCCATCTACACCACCCGCTGGCAGACCACCGGTACCACCAAGCCCGACGCGAACTGGCGGGAGATCTTCGCCCCGTTCCAGGTCACCGAGCGGCTCTGGCACGCGGCCCCCAAGGCCGTCTTCCTGCACGACCTGCCCGCCCACCGCGGCGAGGAGGTAACCGCCGAGGTCCTCGACGGCCCGGCGAGCATCGCCTTCGACCAGGCCGAGAACAAGATGCACAGCGCCATGGCCGTCCTGGAGTGGATCAGGCACGGCGCCGTCAGCGGACCCGCCCCGGAAGGACGCCTGTCATGACCGCGCTCCACCCCGCCCCCGAAGAGACCCCCGAGGCGGCGGTCGCCGACGCCGAAGCGCCCCGCCCGCCCTCGCTGCGCCGCAACCGGGACTTCGTCCTGCTGTGGGTCGGCGCCGGGGCCACCGCGCTCGGTGCCCGCGTCAGCTCCATCGCGTACCCGCTGCTGGTCATCTGGGCCACCGGCTCGGCGAGCGCCGCCGGCCTCGTCGGCTTCGCCGCCGCCCTGCCCAACCTGGTCGTCCAGCTCCACGCCGGAGCCCTCGTCGACCGCTGGGACCGCCGCCGCCTGATGATCCTGTGCGACCTCGGCTGCCTGCTCTCCGCCGCGGCCGTCGGCGTCTCCGTCTTCTCCGGCCACGTGTGGATCCCGCTGCTGATGGCCGCCGCCTTCGTCCAGGGCAGCCTGGCGATCTTCTACCGGCTCGCCGAACGGGCCGCCGTACGCCACGTCGTGCCCGGCGAGCAGCTGCCCGCCGCCATGGCGGGCAACGAGGCCCGCGGCCAGGCGGCCGGACTGCTCGGCCTGCCCGCCGGCAGCGTCCTGTACACCGTCGCCCGCTCCGCGCCCTTCCTCTTCTCCGCCGTCGCGCACACCGTCTCGCTGATCTCGCTCCTGCTCATCCGCAAGAACTTCCAGGACGAGCGCACCCAGGCCCCCGGCAACCTCCGCGCCGAACTGGCCGAAGGCCTCGGCTGGACCTGGAAGCAGCGGTTCCTGCGCTGGGGCATGCTCCTGATCTCCGGCTCCAACCTGCTCTTCCAGGCCCTCTCCCTCGCCCTGATCGTCGTCGTCAACGAAGCGGGCGGCTCGGCCGCCGCCATCGGCGTCATCACCGCCGTCAGCGGCATGGGCGGCATGTTCGGCGCCCTCACCGGCACCTTCTGGATGCGCCGGGTCAGCCTGCGCGGTCTGCTCATCGGCGGCGCCATCGGCTGGGCCCTGCTCATGCCGCTCGTCGCCCTCACCGGCAACCCGGTGCTCCTCGGCCTGATCTTCCTGGCCGCCGCCATGATCGGCAGCATCACCAACGTCGCCGGCGGCGTCTACCAGGTCGGCATCACCCCCGACCGGCTCCAGGGCCGCGTCGGCGGGGCGATGGGCCTGATCGGCTCCGGCGCCGCCTCCCTCGGCATGCTCGGCGGCGGCTTCGCCCTGGAGGCCTTCGGAGCCACCCACACCGTCTACGGCATCGCCGCGGCCATGGCGGCCCTCGCTCTCCTCTCGCTGCTGCTGCCGCACGCCGACTACCCCGAATCCCTCCGCCGCCCGGGTCCCGCCGCCGCACCGGCCGACCAGGACGCACCCGTCACCACCCCGGAAGCGAAGTGACCCCATGACCACCGCCACCACGACCTGGACCCCGTACGAGATCCACCCCGCCGACCTCGGCATCGACGCGACCGCCGAGGCGCTCACCGCCCACCTCGCCGACACCGCCGCCGTCGACCGGCTGCTCGCCGAGCAGAAGGCCCTCGTCTTCCGGGGCTTCGGCATCACCCCCGACACCCTCGGCGCGGTCCTCGACCTCCTGCTGCGCAACCGCCTCGCCTACGTGAACGGCAACTCCCCGCGCACCAAGGTCGGCGACAACGTCTACACCTCCACCGAATACCCGGCGCAGTTCACCATCTCCATGCACAACGAGCTCTCGTACGCCGAGAGCTGGCCCACCCGCCTCGCCTTCTTCTGCCAGCAGGCCCCCGAGACCGGCGGCGCCACCCCCATCGTCGACGGCGTGCGCTGGCTGGAGTCCCTCGACCCCGAGCTCCGCGCGGCCTTCGCCCCGGGCGTGCGCTACACCCAGAACCTCCACGACGGCCTGGGCCTGGGCAAGAGCTGGCAGGACACCTTCGAGACCCGGGACCGCGCCGAGGTCGAGGCGTACCTGAACGGCACCGGCGCCGACTGGCACTGGCGCGCCGACGGCGGACTGCACATCAGCCACCTGCGCCCCGCCACCGTCATCCACCCGCAGACCGGCCGGGAGGTCTGGTTCAACCAGGCCGACCAGTTCCACCCGGCCTCGCTCGGCGACGAGACCGCCGCCGCCCTCGCCCAGCTGCTGCCGCCCGAGGAACTCCCGCAGTACGTCACCCTCGCCGACGGCTCGCCGATCCCCGACGAGTACGTCCTCCAGGTCCGCGACCGCGGCCTGGAGAACGCGGTGGACGTGGACTGGGAGACCGGCGACCTCATGGTCATCGACAACCTCGCGGTGGGCCACGGCCGCCGGCCCTTCACGGGCCCGCGCCGCGTCCTCGTCGCGATGACCGACTGATGCCCGCCGCGACAGGCGTCCTGGCCGCACCGGCACCCGCATCCGCGGGGGCGTACGACAGCCAGGACGGCGCCCGCTGGTTCCGCCGCCACAGCCGCGCCGCGGCCCCCCGCATCAGGCTGGTCTGCTTCCCGCACGCGGGCGGCGCCGCCAGCCTCTACCGGGACTGGCCCGACCGGCTGCCCGCCGGGATCGAGGTGCTCGCCGCCCGCTACCCGGGCCGCCAGGACCGCTTCCACGAGCCCTGCGTCGAGACCATGGCGGAGCTGGCCGACCGCATCACCGCGGCCCTGCGCCCCTACCTCGGCGCACCGCTCGCCTTCTTCGGGCACAGCCTCGGCTCGGACGTCGCCTACGAGGTGGCCCGCCGGCTGGAGGCACGGCACGGCATCAGCCCGGAACGGATCTTCGTGTCGGGGGCGGCGGCCGCGCACGTCTCCGACCCCGTCGACCTCGGCGCCTACACCGACGCCCAGCTGGTCTCGGAGATGGACCGCCTCGCCTCGCCCGGCGCCGACATCATGGCCGACCCGGAACTCGCGGCCCTGCTGCTGCCGTCGCTGCGCGCCGACTACCGGCTCAGCGCCGGATACCGGCCGTCGCTGGAGGAACTGGGCACCGTGCGCGCCCCGCTGACCGCCTTCATCGGCGACAGCGACCCGCTGCTGCCGCCGCAGGACGCACTGAGCTGGGGAGAGCTGACCACCGGGGGATTCACCCACCGGGTCTTCCCCGGCGGGCACTTCTACCTGGAGCAGGCGGAGCAGCGCGCGACGCTGCTGCGGCTGATCACCGCGGCGCTGCTGCCGGCCGCCTGAACGGCCCGCCGTATCCCCCGTATAGAGCGCTGCAAGCCCGGGGCATGCAGCGCGTGGGCTCAATGGAAACCGAATCAAACAGTACGAAGGGAGATGCCATGCCCGTACCCCACGACCTGCCCGGCAGCCTGACCCTGGAATCCGGTCTGACCGCCCGCGCCGCCGTGGCCGTACGCAGACTGCGGACCTCGGGCGAGGTGCACGTGTGGTGCTGGGAACTGCCCGCCCGCACCGACCCCGACGACCTGGCCCTGCTCAGCACGCAGGAGTACGAGCGGGTGCTCTCCTTCCACCAGGAGCGCGACGCGGCCGCCTTCGTCCGCAGCCACGCCGCGGCCCGCCGGGCCGTCGGCGAACTGCTCGGCGTACCGGCCTCGGAGGTCGCCTTCGGCCGCCGGGACTGCCCCGGCTGCGGGGACACCGGCCACGGCCCGCCGAGCGTGACCCGGCCTGCCGTACCGCTCGCCATCAGCCTCTCGCGGACCGCGGGGCGCGGGGTCCTCGCGGTGCGGGCCGGCACCCGGGTCGGCGTCGACATCGAGGCGCTGCGCGGGATCCACTCGCAGAACGTCGTCGACATGGTCACCACCGAGGCCGAGCGCGCCGTCCTGCAGGCACTGACCCCGGGCGACGAGCGGGACCGGGCCTTCCACCGGGTGTGGACCCGCAAGGAGGCCGTGGTCAAGGCCGTCGGCGTCGGCCTGATCGGCACCGAGCTGAACGAGCTGGACGTACGGGCCGACCGGACCGGCCGGGTCGAGGTCCAGCACACCTTCCAGGGCCGCCACACCCTGTGGGCCGTCGAGGACCTGGACGTCGGACCCGACTGGACGGCCTGCGTGGCCCGGCCCGCCGACACCGCGACCGGACCGGTCCGCCTGCACTCCGTTCAACTGCCCATTTCCTGACACCGAACAGACCGCCCATTCATTGCACGCATGCCGTGCAAGAGACGCAAGAGCAACAGGGAGACAACGATGACGCTCGAAGCCACCGAGAAGACCTTCCCGCAGCTCACCGAGGCCGACGAGGAGCTGTGGGACGGCTACCACGCGCTGCTGGAGACCGTGGTGCAGCAGTCCGATCCGGGACCCGGCGAGCACGGCTGGGAGGCCCGTGAGCGGATGCGCGTCTCCGCCTGGGTGCGCCACGTGTACCAGCACCCGCTCTCGCCGGCCGTCTTCGCCGCCCCGGTCTGCGCCTCCCGGGCCGCAGCGGAGCGCGTCGAGGCAGCCGAGCTGGCCTTCCGGATGGACGTCGGCCGCGGCGCCGCCCGCCCGGCCCGTCCCTCCGCGGACGTCCGCGCCGTCGCCGCCGTCGCCGCGATGCGGGCGATCACCGCCACGGCCCTCGCGCAGACCCCGCCGACCCCGCGCGAGCGCGTGGTCTCGGACGTCTGGGCCGTGGTCCGCGAGACCATCGCCCCGCTCGTCGAGCGCGGCGTACCGGTGTTCCAGCGGGCGCGCAACTCCTGGTGACGGTGCGGCTGTCCGCCGCCTCCGGTCCCGAGAGCGGGGGACCCGACCGCAGTACGACGGCGGTCAGGGTCCCCCTTTCCCGTGGCGGCCGCGTACGTCACGAGCTGACCGACACCGTTCCGCCCAGGGTGCGGAGCTTGAGGTTGTGGCCCGAGGCGGGGTCGGTGCGCACGCTCACCTTCTCGCCGCCGCCGACACCCTTCGCGTCGACCGCGTAGGCGGCCGACCCCGGCACCTTCACCTTGACGTCACCGCCGCTGGTCCCCGCGTCGACCTTCTCCGGCGGCGCCGTGAAACTGGCCTCCACGTCCCCGCCGTTGGCCTTCGCGAGCAGGCTCTTGGCGCCGAGCTCCTTGCCGTGCACCGAGCCGCCGGTGGTCCGTACGTCGATGGCGCCCGACACGTTCCTGACGGTGATGTCCCCGCCGAACGCCACCAGCTTCACGGACAGCCCGCCCGGCACCTCCACCTTGTAACTGATCTTGCAGTCCGAGTCGTTGCCGCAGTCGGGCCCGCCGCCCAGCGTCAGCTCGCCGCCCGACACCGTCTGGTCCGTCTTCGGGTTCGTGCCGCTGTACGTGACGGTCTCGGTCACCTTCACGCTGTCGCCGGAGCCCCCGACGACCTCGATGTCCCCGTCCGGCGACTGCACCGAGAGGGCGGTCACCTTCTGCGACACCGTGTAGTTGCGTACGTCCGTCTCGCTGCCCAGCATCGAGCAGCCGGTCAGCGTCCCGCCGGCCAGCGCGGTCACCAGGACGGGCATGGCCAGGACATGGGCCCGGGTCCGGGTCCGGTTCTTCGTCGGGAGTGTGGCGATCGGCACGGTGGTCATGTTCTCTCCAGGGGTCACCACGCCGCGCTGGCGTGGGTTCGGGGGGCGGACTGCCCGGCGAGCAGCCGGACGAGTTCATGGCAGCGGTAGAGCGGCCGCCCCTGCGGGTCGACCCCGCTGAGGTCCAGCAGCGCCGCGTCGACCAGGCTCTCCAGCCCCGCCTCGGCCACTGCCTCGGAGATCTCCAGCGCAAGCGCGATCCGGTGCGCGCCGAACGGCTCCGCGCCCGCGGCCGCCAGCGCCGGCAGCACCGTACGGGCCCGCGCGTCGAGCCGGGCACCCGGCGGCAGCAGGGCGCCCCGCACGTTCAGCTCGGCGAAGCTCAGCTCGCCCAGCCGCGTCCGCGGATCGGCCAGCCGCTCGGCGAGCCGGGCCGCCGGCCAGTGCGGCCGCGAGGCCAGCCGGGTCCCGGCGATCCGCAGCGCGAGCGGCAGCCCCGCGCAGTACGCCACCAGGTCGTCCGAGGCGTCCGGGTCGGCGGTGATCCGGGCGCGGCCCGCCGCGGAGGCGAGCAGTTCCAGCGCCGTGTCGTCGTCCAGCGGGGACAGCGCCACCGAGTACGCCCCCGCCACCCGGGCGAGCTGGGTACGGCAGGTCACCAGCACGGTGGTCTCCGTGGAGCCGGGCAGCAGCGGCCCGACCTGGAGGTCGCCGGCCGCGTTGTCCAGCAGGAGCAGCATCCGCTTGCCGGCGGTCCGGGTCCGGTAGAGGCGTACCAGCTCCTCCAGGTCGCCCGCCGCGTCCGGGCCCTCCAGCCCGGCCTCGCCGAGCGCGCGCAGCAACCGCACCAGCACCTCGCCGGGGTCGCGGGGCGAGCCGTCCGCCTCGCGCAGGTCGGCGTACAGCTGCCCGTCCGGGTAGCGGGCGGCGCTGGCGTGCGCCACCCGCACCGCGAGGGCCGTCTTGCCGATGCCCGCCATGCCGGTGATCAGGAACCGGCGCGGACGCCAGGCGCCGGTCTCGGCCCCGGCCGGGGCCAGCATCGCGCCGAGCGCGGCCAGTTCCTCCTCGCGCCCGGTGAAGTCGTCGATGTCCGGCGGCAGCATCGCGGGGACGTCGGCCCTGCGGGCGGCCGGCCCGATCGGGGCGGGGGACTCCAGCCCCAGCTCGCCGCCGAGCACCGCCTTGTACGTGTCCCCGAGCGCGACACCGGGGTCCACGCCCAGCTGTTCGGCGAGCACCCGGCGGCCCTCGTGGTAGGTGTTCAGGGCGTCCGCCTGGCGGCCGCACCGGTACAGGGCGGTCATCAACTGCGCCCGCAGCCGCTCCCGGGTCGGGAACCGCGCGACGAGACCGCTCAGTTCACCCGTCACCCGCTCGTGCCGGCCCAGTGCGAGATCCGCCTCGATCCGCTGCTCCAGCGCCTGGGTGCGGGCCTCCTCCAGCGGCTGCAGCTCCTCCGCCTGCATGTGCTCGGTGACGTTCGCCAGCGCCGGGCCGCGCCACAGCTCCAGCGCCCGCGTCAGCAGTTCGCCGGCCTCCTCGTACGCCCCCGCGCGCAGCGCCTGGCGGCCGTCGCGCTCCAGCTTCTCGAAGTCGACGAGGTCGATGGCGCTGTCGCCGGTGTGCAGCAGGTAGCCCGGCTGCTGCCGCACGATCTCCACGCCGTCGCCCAGGTGCTTGCGCAGCCTCGACATGTACGTGTAGATCTGCGCTCCGGCCGTGGCGGGTGGATCCCAGCCCCACAACAGCGTGTTGAGCCGGGCGTCCGACACCACGCGCCCGCGGGCGAGCAGCAGGGCCGCCAGGACCGTGTGCACCTTCGACCCCGACAGTGCGATCCGGGTACCGCCTCGCCTCGCTTCGACCGGTCCGAGAATCCGGAAGTCCATGCCTCGTCACCCCGTTGCTCTGATGAATGTGTCTCGAGCTCAGTCACCGAAGCTAGAGACCGGGGCTGTCGGGCCGATTTCACTTCGATTTCGGCCACCGGGCGGATCGATCCCGGCCAACGGACCGCTGGGTTCCGGCCGGAACCCCCGCAGTCGCCCCCGTTAGGGGCAGTCGCATAGAAGGAAAAGAGGAAGACAGTGCACTGTGGTGGGGCTGGTTCCGTCCGAGGGGCGGGCCGGCGCACCACGCCCCGACAGCGAGAGGACCCCGGCGTCCATGAGGCCCACCACGATGAGCGCGCCGCCCCGCGGCGGCGACCAGACGACGGAGTACGCGCTGCGGCTGGACGCGGTGACCAAGGTGTACGGCAAGGGCGGCAGCCAGGTCCGCGCCCTCGACGGGGTGACGGTGGGAGTCCCGCGCGGATCGTTCACCGCCGTGATGGGCCCCTCCGGGTCCGGCAAGTCGACCTTCCTGCACTGCGCGGCCGGCCTGGACATGCCGTCCACGGGCTCCGCGTACATCGGCGAGACCGAGCTGAACGGTCTCAACGAGACCGAACTGACCAAGCTGCGGCGCAAGCGGATCGGCTTCGTCTTCCAGGCCTTCAACCTGGTGGCCTCGCTGACCGTCCGCCAGAACATCGAACTGCCGCTGCGCCTGGCGAAGGAGAAGCTGGACGCGGCCTGGCTGGAGGAGGTCCTGGGCCGGGTCGGACTGACCGGACGCGCCTCGCACCGCCCCGGCGAGCTCTCCGGCGGCCAGCAGCAGCGCGTGGCCATCGCCCGCGCCCTGATCACCCGCCCCGACGTGCTGTTCGGCGACGAGCCCACCGGCGCGCTGGACACGGTGACGGCCAAGGAGATCCTGGCGCTGCTGCGCAGCAGCGTCGACGAGACCGGCCAGACGGTCGTCATGGTCACCCATGACCCGGTCGCCGCCTCGTACGCCGACACCGTGCTGTTCCTCGCCGACGGACGCCTCGCCGACCGCATGGACCAGCCGACGCCCGACCGGGTCGCCGAGCGCATGACCAGCCTCGGAGCCTGGGGAACCTGAGCGATTTCGTTTCCCGCAACCGCTCGAAATCGAAGCGATATCGAGCCGACAGAGCCTCTCCTTAGCGTTCATCCCGTCGCACCGCACCGGCGGCGAGCAAGGTCAGAAACGACTGAGGAGAATTCCGATGCGCAGCACCCGCACCCGCACCGCTTTCGTCGCCGCCCTGGGTACCGTGACGGCCGTCTGCGCCCTCTCCCTGGGCTCGGCCACCACGGCGGCGGCGAGCGAGGTTCCGGGCACCGAGCTGGTCCAGGAGATCGTCTGCCCCGTGGTCGGCCCGGTCGTCGACCCGATCGTCGGCCCGGTGACCGGTCCGGTCTGCGACATCAACGAGGAGAACCCGTGGAGCTGATCCACACCTGCTGAGCATTCGAGCGCGACAGGGGCCCGGGCCCGCCGAGACGGCGGACCCGGGCCCCTGTGTTCGTATGTGTTCGTATAGGTTGCGCCGTATACGGAGCCGGCGGCCCGCGCGGCCGCTCAGCCCTCCAGCAGTGCGGCCAGCGCCTGCGGGCTCAGCGCCCCGGGCTCCCCGTCGGCAACGGCCCGCGTGACCTCCTCGGCCCGCCGCTGCCACTCGGCGGCTCCGAGCTCGGTGAACGCCTCCACCGCCCGGCCGAGCGGCTCGCGCGCCTGCGGCTCGCCGCGCAGGACCAGCGCGCAGGCCAGGTCGAGCGATATCCGTGCCTGGAGGAACCGGTCCTGCACCTCCCGCGCGGCCACCAGCGCCTCCGCCAGCACGGTCTCGGCGTCCGCGGACCGGCCCTGGCGCCAGCGCGCCTCGCCGATCCCGCGCAGCGCGTACGCCTCGCCGAGCCGGTCCCCGCCCTCACGGGTGAGCCGCAGCACCGTCATGCAGGTCTGCTCGGCCTCCGTCAGGTCGCCGAGCCGCAGCAGCGCCTCGGCCAGCCGGTAGGTGTTCTGGTTCTCGCCCCGTCCGCTGCCGGCCTCCCGGCTCTTGGCGATGGCCTCGGTGCACAGGGCGATGCCGACGGCGAGGTTGCCCCGCTCCATCTCCACCTGGGCCAGCAGGCCCATCACATGGGACTCGCCGGCCACGTCGCCCGCCTCGCGGAAGCACTCCAGGGACTCCCGGGCATCGCGCGCGGCGCCCTCCAGGTCACCGAAGAACCGTGCGCACAGCGCCAGGCTGCGCAGCGCCAGGGCCTTGCCGTGGACCTCGCCGAGCCGGTCCCACAGGGGCGCCGCCCGGGTCAGCCAGCCCCAGGCCTCGCGGTAGTCGCGCCGGTAGATCGCCAGCGTGCCCAGCGAGCGGAGCATCGTGGCCTCGCCGAGCAGGTCGCCCGCCAGTTCCGCGGCGCGCAGCGAGTGCTCGGCGCAGGAGCGCCAGTCCTCCCAGTAGTTGCGCACCTCGAACAGCGGGGTGCTGTTCTGGGTCAGCGCCCACGCGTAGGCGGACCGCTCCGAACCGGAGGCCTGCTCGATCACGTCGGTCAGGGCGTTGCGCTCGGACTCGAACCACTCCATCGGGTCCGCGAGCAGCTCCTCCACCAGCTCCGGTTCTAACGTCATCCGCTCCACCTCGCCGTAGCTGATGGCGCGTTCCCCGCCGTACGTCAGCAGCCGGGCGGCGTCGGCCAGCGCCAGCCAGCCGCCGTACGCCCGCTCCAGCGCGGCCCCGCGCTCCTCCTCGGTCTCCTCGGCCTGGGCCATCTCCCAGGCGAAGAGCCGCAGCAGGTCCTGGAAGCGGTAGCGGGTGACCGGCCCCGAGGCGGTGGCCACCTCCAGGAGCTGGGCGTCGACCAGCTGCTCCAGGAGGTTCTCCGCGTCCATCTGGTCGGCGTCGATGAGCGCGGCGCCCACCCACGCGGCGAAGTCGGGCACGTTCAGCAGGCCGACCCGCCGGTAGAGCTGGCGCGCGGCTGCGGACAGGTCGCGGTAGCTGAGCCGAAAGCCGGCCCGTACGCCGCCCTCGCCCGGGCTCAGTTCGTCGAGCCTGCGCCGCTGGTTCTCCAGCCGGCCCACGAGGCTGCGCACCGACCAGTGCGGCTTGGCGGCGAGCCGGGCGCCCGCGATGCGCAGCGCGAGCGGCAGCCGGTCGCACAGTTCGCCCAGGCGGGCGGTGGCGACCGGGTCGGCGCCGATCCGGTGGTCTCCGGCCACCTCCCCGAGCAGCGCGGAGGCCTCCTCGGGGTCCATGGACTGGAGCCCGACCTGCAGGACGGCGTAGTCGCCGATCATCTCGCCCATGACGTCGCGGCCGGTGATCAGCACGCAGCAGCGGCCGTTGCCGGGCAGCAGCGGGCGGATCTGCTGGAAGGAGCGGGCGTTGTCGAGGACGATCAGGACCCGCTTCCCGCCGAGCACGCTCCGGTAGAGCGCGGCGCGGTCACCGGGGTCGGCCGGGATCTGCTGGGCGGGCACGCCGAGGGCGCGCAGGAAGCGGTCGAGCGTGGTGGCGGGCTGGACGGGCTCGTCCTTCTCGTCGTACCCGCGCAGGTCGGTGAAGAGCTGGCCGTCGGGGAAGCGGGCGGCGACGTTGTTCGCCCAGCGCACGGCGAGGGCGGTCTTGCCGACCCCGCCTATGCCGCTGATCGCGGCGATGGTCAGCGGCGACTGGCCCAGGCGCTCGTCCAGCATCCGGTCCATGGCACTGAGTTCCTTGGTCCGGCCGGTGAAGGAGGCCGAGTCCACGGGCAGCTGGGCCGGCACGTTCGCGGCCATCGGCTGGGCGAGCTGGGTGGCGGGCTGCGAGAGCTCCGGCGAGTCCTGGAGGACCAGGTCGTGCAGACCCTGCAGGACCGGTCCGGGCTCGATGCCCAGCTCGTCCACCAGCAGGCGGCGGCCCTCGCGGAACACGTTCAGGGCATCGGCGCGGCGGCCCGCGCGGTAGTTCGCCAGGATCAGGTGGGCGCGGGCCTGCTCGCGCAGCGGGTGCTCCGCCACGAGCGAGGTGAGCGCCGGGATGAGCGTGTGGTGACGGCCGAGCTGGAGCTGTAGTCCGGCGTACTCCTCGTGGACGTCCAGGCGCAGCTCCTCCAGCCGGACGGCCTCCTGCTCGATGTGGTTCCCGGTGACCCCGTCCATGGCCCGGCCGCGCCACAGGGACAGCGCCTCGGCGAACACCTCGCAGGCCTCGGCCCCCTGGCCGCCGCGGGCGAGTTCGCGGGCCTGGCCCACCCGGTCCTGGAAGTCGACCGCGTCGATGCGGTGTTCCAGCGGGTTGAGGATGTATCCGGGGTGCGAGGTCAGGATCAGCTCGTTCACCCCGACCGTGTCCTTGAAGACCTTGCGCAGTCCGGCGACGCAGATGGCGATCTGGTTGCGCGCGGTGGTCGGCCCGCCGTTCGGCCAGACGGCTTCGATCAGCGAGTCCACCGAGACGACCCGGCAGGGCGAGAGCAGCAGCATCGTCAGTACGGTCCTCTGGCGCGCCCCCCCGATCCGCAGAGCTTCTCCGCCGACCTGCACCTCCAGTGGTCCCAGCAACCTGAACACGGCCTGATGCAAGGCAACTCCATTTCACAACAAGGCACCCCCCCGGTGCACCCGCGCCCATTGTGATCACTTACTGGCCAGTAATTCACTCCTGTCACGGGCCAGAATCGTTTGTGTTACGTCCGGTAGCCCGGTTGTCGCGCATTTGGCACGGGTTCGTCCTTGCCGCGCGACCACCTGTTGGACGGTCCGGCCACCCTCCCGTGTGAACGGTGGCCGAAATCCAGGCCACGCGGACGGGCGCGGAAGGGCGCGGAAGCGGCCTGCCGGGCTATCGGCCCGGCGTACCGCGCAGCGACCGGCCGAACCCGGAGGCGAGCGGCATGCGCAGCCCGAGCGGCGGCGGGGCCGCCAGGGCGTCGGTCACGGGCCGGGAATACGGGGCCGAGAAGACCGAGCCGAGGACGAAGTCCACGGACAGGGCGACGACCTCCGCCTGGTGCTCGCGCAGGCCATGCCCGTCGGAGTGCACTTCGAAACGGCATGTCGTGCGATTGGCCTTTTTTGCCCTGGTCGCGAGCCGGAAGGACAGCTCCGGGTCGCTGCGGGCGTCGTTGGTGCCGTGCACGATCAGCACCCGGCGGCCTAAGAGCTGTTTCACCGGTTCAGGGGAGGCGCCGGCGGACGGCTGGGGCAGGCAAGGGGCGAGCGCGAGCACGGAGTTGACGGCCTCGTGGCCCGCCGCCGCGAGCGCCGCCAGGCCGCCCGCGCCGTACCCGGCCAGGCATACCGGCACGTCCCCGTACCGGCGGACCACCTCGTCCGCCGCCCACCCCGCGCCCTCGGTGCGGGAGCCGCCCCCGTGCAGGACCCTGTGCGCCACCAGCCCCTGCCCCGTGCCCGCCCGGGCCAGGGCCCGCGCGAGCGGGCGCAGTGGACCGGGGGGCAGTCTGGTCGCCCCGGGAAGCAGGAGCACCACACCACTGACCGTGCTTCGTGTCGAACCCGAGCCGTTCACGCCGAGCGCCCGCCCGAGGCGGGCACCGCGCGCCGGCGGCGCATGCTGTGCCATGGCCGAACAGTCTCAGACCGGCGGGTGTCCACACCACAGTCCGGTCAAGGTCACCGGGCGAGAAGTCAATGTTCTGCATCGACCGGCCGTCGAAGCGTAGCTCTACGCGCGTAGGAGCTAGAGTGCCCAGATGACGAGCGAGACCCCCAACCTGCCCACCCCGGATCAGATCCGCCGCTCCCCGAAGGTGCTCCTGCACGACCACCTCGACGGTGGCCTGCGCCCCGGGACGATCATCGAGCTGGCCCGCGAGGTCGGCTACGAGAGCCTCCCGGAGAGCGACGCCGACAAGCTCGGCATCTGGTTCCGCGAAGCCGCCGACTCCGGCTCCCTGCCGCGCTACCTGGAGACGTTCGCGCACACCTGCGCCGTCATGCAGACGAAGGCGGCCCTCTTCCGGGTCGCCGCCGAGTGCGCCGAGGACCTGGCCGAGGACGGCGTCGTGTACGCCGAGATCCGGTACGCCCCCGAGCAGCACCTGGAAGCCGGCCTGACCCTCGAAGAGGTCGTCGAGGCGGTCAACGCCGGCTTCCGCGAGGGCGAGCGCCGCGCGAAGGCCAACGGCCACCGCATCCGCGTCGGCGCCCTGCTGACCGCCATGCGCCACGCGGCCCGCGCGCTGGAGATCGCCGAGCTGGCGAACCGCTACCGCGACAACGGCGTGGTCGGCTTCGACATCGCCGGCGCCGAGGCCGGGTTCCCTCCCACCCGCCACCTCGACGCGTTCGAGTACCTCAAGCGCGAGAACAACCACTTCACGATCCACGCGGGCGAGGCCTTCGGCCTGCCGTCGATCTGGCAGGCCCTGCAGTGGTGCGGCGCCGACCGCCTGGGCCACGGCGTGAAGATCATCGACGACATCGAGGTCGCCGAGGACGGCTCCGTGACGCTGGGCCGCCTGGCCTCGTACGTCCGGGACAAGCGCATCCCCCTGGAGATGTGCCCGACGTCGAACCTCCAGACGGCCGCGGCCGCCTCGTACGCCGAGCACCCGATCGGCCTGCTGCGGAAGCTGCACTTCAGGCTCACCGTCAACACCGACAACCGGCTCATGAGCGGCACCAGCATGAGCCGCGAGTTCGAGCACCTGGTAGAGGCCTTCGGCTACTCGCTCGACGACATGCAGTGGTTCACCGTCAATGCGATGAAGTCCGCGTTCATTCCTTTCGATGAACGACTGGCCATGATCAACGAGGTCATCAAGCCCGGCTACGCGGAGCTGAAGTCGGAGTGGCTGTTCCAGCAGACCGCTTCCACCAGCGGTTCTGTCTCGGCATAGGCCAGAGCATGACGTACTGAAGGCGCCCGGGAGAGGCAATTCCCGGGCGCCTTCTCATATTTAAGGATGTTTGCGGCCGGGGGTTTGAAGTGACTAGTTTGCGGAGCCGCTCAATTCCCCGTCGCAAGGACACGTTTTCATGAAGCAGTCAGCTGCCAAGACCCTCGGTGTCGCCGCTCTCGGTGCCGCCTTCGCCGCCGTCGCCGCCGGTTCCGCCTCGGCCGCCGTCCCCGCCGTCGGCCTCACCGACGCGCTGGGCACCGCCACCACCGCGGTCCAGGGCCTCACCAGCCAGCAGCAGGTGAAGCCGGCCGAGGGCCAGGAGTCCAGCGACCCGGGCCAGGCGCTCGGCGCGGTGACCGGTCTGCTCGGGGGCCTGCCCACCAGCAACCTCGGCGCCTGACCCACGCCGCACCGCTCGGGATCCGTACGCGATCCGTACGGAATTCGTACGCGCGCAACGGCCGCGCACACCCTTTCGATCGGGTGTGCGCAGCGCCGTGCCGTGTGCCACGATCACCAGCAACTGCCCGCCGACGCACGGGGTATTGAGGTCATCGGTCATGCGCATGAAGCCACGAGTCACGGTCCGGACGGCCGCCGCCACCCTGCTCCCCGCGCTGCTCCTCGCAGCCGTGGGCTGCGGCAGTACGGACACCCCAGCGGCCGGCAACGCGCCGGACCCCAAGGGCTCCGCGGCCGCGTCCGGCTCCCCGGACGGCGCATCGACCGGTCCGGGCGGCTCGGGCGGCCCCGGTGGCACCGCGGCGCCCAAGGCGGGCGGCAGCAGGCTGGAGCGGTCCGCGCTCGAACAGGGCGACCTGCCCGGCTACACGATCTCCGCCCAGGGCAAGAACCCCAACGCCCCGGACGGTCAGCCGCAGGCCGACCGGAAGGCCTGCCAGCCGCTGGCCGACATCATGGGCGACAAGCCGGACCCGGCCGCGCGCGAGACCGTCAACCGCGGCATCGGCTCCCAGAAGCAGGTCGGACTCGCCGTCTCCGCCTCCGTCAGCTCCTACGCCGAATCCGACGCCAAGACGCTGATCTCCCGGCTGAGGAGCGCGGTCGCGGCCTGCGGTACGGGCTTCTCCGCGACCGTGGAGGACCAGACCGGCAGCTACCGCGACGTGCAGGCGGCCGACTACAGGACGGGCGGCGACGAGAGCGTCAGCTGGACCACGACCGCGGCCGCCGGAGGCGTCGCGGCACCGGTGCACCTGGTCGTCGTACGCCAGGGGGACACCGTCGTGAGGCTGATGGCCCTCAACGTGACGGCCGCGCAGCAGAAGGCACAGGTCCCGCACGAGGTCGCGGACAAGCAGCTCGAAAAGGTCCGCAAGGCCGGCCCCTAGGGGCGTGCCCGCGCATTACCAGTCGGTGGAGACGGACGACTTCTCGTTCGGCAGCAGTACCCACAGCGCTATGTAGATCAGGAACTGCGGGCCGGGCAGGATGCACGAGAGTATGAAGATGGCGCGCATCACGGCGGTCGGCATTTTGAAACGCCGCGCCAGTCCGGCGCAGACTCCGCCGATCCATCGTCCGTCGCGGGGGCGAACAAGGGCGCTCATGGTTACTCCTTCGTAGGTATCGCTTTCCTTTGCGATGCCTCAATACTCCCGCTGAACCGCCGACAGAACGTCGGTCCAGGGGCCGAGCCCGACCCTGGGAATTCTCGGGGTCGCCCCCTGAGATCCCGGCCCCGATTCCGATCCGGCCCGCCGGGACAGCGCCTGCGAGCGCCGCTTCCGGGCGCGCAGCGCCGGTACGACGGCCACGTGGGCCAGCACGACGCCCGCGGTGTTCAACAGCAGCGAGTCGATGTCGACGACCCGGCCCGGCACCGCGGTCTGGAGCATTCCGATGCCCACCGAGACCAGCGCGCCCGCGGCGGCGGTCCGGGCCAGCGAGGACCAGGCGGCCAGCGGCGACAGCTCGATCCGCCCGCTGATCAACGGGAGCAGCACCCCGAGCGGGGCGAGCAGCGCCAGCCCCTCGCCGAAGCGCCGGGCGGCCTCCAGCGGCCCGGCGGCGATGGCGGCCCTTATCCCCTCCAGCGGGGTCAGATTGGCGGCCGGGGTCCACGGGACGTCCAGTGGCCGCAGGGTCAGCCAGCCGACGAGGAGGAGGTGGGCGGCCAGCAGGACCCCGGAGAGGGTCCGGTGCCGGAGGGTGATGACGGCGCTGTGGCCGGCCTCTTGACGCTGCACACCTGCGAAGACGCAGCGTGCGGTACCCGCGGTTCCGCCGTGTTCGCCGGTCAGCCGGTGGCGAGCAGCACAATCGTGAGCAGCGCGCCGACGAGCGCGGGGGCGATGATCTCGTACGACCAACGGACCCGGACGTCGCCCTGGGCCCCGGCCCGCGTGGCGCCGCGCTCGTGGAGTTCCCGCAGCTCGTCGACGACCCGGTCGGCGCCCGCCCTGCGCGGCTCGGCCTGCGCCTCGCCGCCCTGCGGGGCGGGCTCCGCCATGCCCTTGCCCAGGAGCCCGCGGCGCCGGCTGAACTGCTGCCGGTTCGCCTTCTTGCGCTCCCGCAGCGAGACGGGGACGGACCAGAGCTGGTACTTCGACCCCTCGGCCAGCACCTCGGCCGAGTACCCGGCTCGTACGGTGTCGACGGCGGCCCAGGGCAGCTCGATGACCCGGAACGGGTTCCGTACGCGCAGCCGGTCGTCATTGGCGAACACCGCCGGCCGGATCGTGAAGGCCACGGTCAGCGGAACCGCGCACAGCGCGATGGCGAGCGCGACCCACGGCGTGTTGCCGGAGCCGCGCACGACGGCGTCCCCGCACAGCCACGCGATGAGCGCGAGCAGCAGCACCCCGGTGACGACGGCCATGGGGGAGCGGTAGACCCGGTCGTCGTAGACCGGCTCGTCGGGGGAGGGCGTAGTCATGGCCCGATTGTGCCGTACGCCCCCGCGCCTCACATGACGGCCGTCACGCCCATATGTGCGGGGTGGGGGGTGACAGGCAGCTACGCGCGTAGATATGCTCATGTGGTGACCATGCCCACCACCCTCACCGCATTCGCTGACGTGACGACGTCCGACAGTGCGCTGCGCCGCTTCCTGCACGGGCTGCCCGGCGTCGACGCTGTCGGCCTGGAGGCCCGCGCGGCCTCCCTCGGCACCCGCTCGATCAAGACGACGGCCAAGGCGTACGCCATCGACCTGGCCATCTCGATGATCGACCTGACGACGCTGGAAGGCGCGGACACCCCGGGCAAGGTCCGGGCGCTCTCCGCCAAGGCCGTCAATCCCGATCCGACCGACCGCACCACGCCCATGACGGCCGCCGTCTGCGTGTACCCCGACATGGTGGCCACCGCCAAGGCCGCCCTGAACGGCGCC
Organism: Streptomyces sp. NPDC051183; assembly: GCF_040682455.1. Lineage (NCBI taxonomy): Bacteria > Bacillati > Actinomycetota > Actinomycetes > Kitasatosporales > Streptomycetaceae > Streptomyces > Streptomyces sp. NPDC051183. The sequence goes on along the minus strand of NZ_JBFBBA010000006.1, from coordinate 93,194 downwards.
GACGTGAAGGTGGCCTCCGTCGCGACGGCGTTCCCCGCCGGCCGCGCCGCCCTCCCCGTCAAGCTCGCGGACACGGCCGACGCCGTGGCCGCCGGCGCCGACGAGATCGACATGGTCATCGACCGTGGCGCCTTCCTCGCCGGCCGCTACCTGGACACGTACGAGCTGATCAAGGCCGTCAAGGAGGCGTGCGTCCGCCCCGACGGCACCGCCGCCCGCCTCAAGGTCATCTTCGAGACCGGCGAGCTGTCCACGTACGACAACATCCGCCGGGCCTCCTGGATCGGCATGCTCGCGGGCGCCGACTTCATCAAGACCTCCACCGGCAAGGTGGGAGTGAACGCCACCCCCGCCAACACCCTGCTCATGCTCGAAGCCGTCCGCGACTTCAAGGAGCAGACTGGAATCCAGATCGGCGTGAAGCCGGCCGGCGGCATCCGCACCACCAAGGACGCCATCAAGTTCCTGGTCCTGGTCAACGAGACCGCGGGCGAGGACTGGCTGAGCAACCACTGGTTCCGCTTCGGCGCCTCCAGCCTGCTCAACGACCTGCTGATGCAGCGGCAGAAGCTGAGCACCGGCCGTTACTCCGGTCCCGACTACGTGACGGTGGACTGATCACCATGGCATCCCTCTTCGAGTACGCACCGGCTCCCGAGTCCCGCTCGGTCGTCGACATCGCCCCCTCCTACGGGCTCTTCATCGACGGCGAGTTCACCGACGCCGCCGACGGCAAGGTCTTCAAGACCGTCTCGCCGAGCAGCGAGGAAGTGCTGGCCGAGGTCGCGCAGGCCGGCGCCGCCGACGTCGACCGCGCCGTGAAGGCCGCCCGCAAGGCCTTCGAGAAGTGGTCCGCGCTGCCCGGCTCCGAGCGCGCCAAGTACCTCTACCGCATCGCCCGGATCATCCAGGAGCGCAGCCGCGAGCTGGCCGTCCTGGAGACCCTGGACAACGGCAAGCCGATCAAGGAGACCCGCGACGCGGACCTCCCGCTGGTCGCCGCGCACTTCTTCTACTACGCGGGCTGGGCCGACAAGCTCGACCACGCCGGCTACGGCCCGAACCCGCGCCCGCTCGGCGTGGCCGGCCAGGTCATCCCGTGGAACTTCCCGCTCCTGATGCTCGCGTGGAAGATCGCCCCGGCGCTCGCCACCGGCAACACGGTCGTGCTGAAGCCCGCCGAGACCACCCCGCTCTCCGCCCTGTTCTTCGCGGACATCTGCCGCCAGGCGGGTCTGCCCAAGGGTGTCGTCAACATCCTCACGGGCTACGGGGACGCGGGCGCGGCCCTCGTCGAGCACCCGGACGTCAACAAGGTCGCCTTCACCGGCTCGACCGCCGTGGGCAAGAAGATCGCCCGCCACGTCGCCGGCACCGACAAGAAGGTCACCCTGGAGCTGGGCGGCAAGGGCGCCAACATCGTCTTCGACGACGCCCCCATCGACCAGGCCGTCGAGGGAATCGTCACCGGCATCTTCTTCAACCAGGGCCAGGTCTGCTGCGCGGGCTCGCGCCTGCTGGTCCAGGAGTCGATCCACGACGAGCTCCTCGACTCGCTCAAGCGCCGCCTCTCCACGCTGCGCCTGGGCGACCCGCTGGACAAGAACACCGACATCGGCGCGATCAACTCCGCCGAGCAGCTCGCCCGGATCACCGCGCTCGCGGAGACCGGCGAGGCCGAGGGCGCCGAGCGCTGGTCCCCGGCGTGCGAGCTGCCGTCCGCCGGCTACTGGTTCGCCCCGACGCTCTTCACGAACGTCACCCAGGCGCACACCGTCGCCCGCGACGAGATCTTCGGCCCGGTGCTGTCCGTACTGACCTTCCGCACGCCCGACGAGGCCGTCGCCAAGGCCAACAACAGCCAGTACGGCCTGTCCGCCGGCATCTGGACGGAGAAGGGCTCGCGCATCCTCGCGGTCGCGAACAAGCTCCGCGCGGGTGTGGTGTGGGCCAACACGTTCAACAAGTTCGACCCGACCTCGCCCTTCGGCGGCTACAAGGAGTCGGGCTTCGGCCGCGAGGGCGGTCGCCACGGCCTGGAGGGCTACCTCGATGTCTGAGTCTTCTGCGACCCGCCTGAACGTCTTCAAGACCTACAAGCTGTACGTCGGGGGCAAGTTCCCCCGCTCCGAGAGCGGCCGGGTGTACGAGGTGACGGACTCCAAGGGCAACTGGCTGGCCAATGCGCCGCTGTCCTCCCGCAAGGACGCGCGTGACGCGGTCGTCGCGGCCCGCAAGGCCTTCGGCGGCTGGTCGGGCGCGACCGCGTACAACCGCGGGCAGATCCTCTACCGCATCGCCGAGATGCTGGAGGGCCGCCGCGAGCAGTTCGTCCGCGAGGTCGGCGAGGCCGAGGGCCTGTCCAAGGCGAAGGCAGGCGCCGTCGTCGACGCGGCCATCGACCGCTGGGTCTGGTACGCGGGCTGGACCGACAAGATCGGCCAGATCACGGGCGGCGCCAACCCGGTCGCGGGCCCGTTCTTCAACCTCTCCACCCCCGAGCCGACGGGCGTCGTGACCGTGGTCGCGCCCCAGGGGTCCTCCTTCCTGGGCCTGGTCTCGGTGATCGCCCCGGTCATCGCGACGGGCAACACGGCCGTGGTCATCGCCAGCGAGAAGTCCCCGCTGCCCGCCCTGTCCCTGGGCGAGGTGCTCGCCACCTCCGACCTGCCGGGCGGCGTGGTCAACATCCTGTCCGGCAAGGCCGCCGAGATGGGCCCGCACCTGGCGTCCCACCAGGACGTCAACGCGATCGACCTGGCGGGCGCGGACTCCGCGCTGGCCAAGGAGCTGGAGATCGCGGCCGCGGACAACCTCAAGCGCGTGCTGCGTCCACAGCCTGTGGACGACTGGAACGCGGACCCGGGCACCTCGCGCATGACGGCGTTCCTGGAGACCAAGACCGTCTGGCACCCCACGGGTTCGCTGGGCGCGGGCGGCTCGTCCTACTAGGACCGGCCCCCTTCCGAGAACCGGCCCCGGCAGTGTCCCCCGCACTGCCGGGGCCTTCTCGTACCCGCAGCTACTTCTTGGGCGTGATCGGTGCGAGCAGCGAGGACACGGCGGCGGTGGGCAGCTCGCCGATCGAGGAACCCCTGGTCAGGCTGCCGGTGACCATGCCGGTGCCGACCGAGGGGAAGTCCGCGATCTTGGTGGCGATGCCGTTGTTCAGCGGGTCCACGCCGGTGTTGGCCAGCGGATTGACCTTGAGGTTGGAGATCGGGTCGGCGACCCCGGCCAGGGCCGCCGGGACCGAGAGCTCGCCCGCCTGGGCGCCGCCGGCCGCCATCGCCAGGGCCGCGCCGGCCATGGAGAGGGTCAGCCCGGCGCTGCGGAGCCGCTTCGGTGGGGTGGGAGCTGCGTGACGTGCCATGGGTTCCCGCCTGTGGTCGTAGTCGCGTGCGCACACAGCGTAGCGGCGGCGGGTCGCCGGATTCCAACCGGCGGTGCGCGGGGGCGGTGTGAGGGTTCTCGCAGGCGGTGTCGGCGGTGTGTTGATACGCCGGGTCATGCCTCACACTGGTGTCCCGTGAGCAGTTCCTCTCCCTTGCCTACGCGTGTCGCCCTGCTGACCGGCCCCTCGGGGTCCGGCAAGTCCTCCCTGGCGGCGCGGTCCGGCCTTCCCGTGCTGCGCCTGGACGACTTCTACAAGGAGGCGGGCGACCCGACCCTGCCGCTGGTCGCGGGCAGCTCCGACATCGACTGGGACTCCCCGCTGTCGTGGGACGCCGACGCCGCGGTCGCCGCCGTCGCGGAGCTGTGCGCGGCGGGCCGTACCGAAGTCCCCGTGTACGACATCGCCAGCAGCTCCCGTACGGGCGCCGAGGCGCTGGACATCTCCCGGACCCCGCTGTTCATCGCCGAGGGCATCTTCGCGGCGGACATCGCGGCGCGCTGCCAGGAGCTCGGGCTGCTGGCCGACGCGATCTGCCTGCGCGGCCGCCCCTCGACCACCTTCCGCCGGCGCCTCGCGCGGGATCTGCGCGAGGGCCGCAAGTCGGTCCTGTTCCTGCTGCGCCGGGGCTGGCGGCTGATGCGCGCCGAGCGCGGCATCGTGGCCCGCCACGTCGCCCTCGGAGCCCACGCCTGCGGCCGCGATGAGGCCCTCGGCCGCCTGGCCGCCGCCGCGGCCGGCCGCCACCGCACGGCAGCCCCCGCGTAACCGCCGGCACCGCCCGCGGCCCGGGCCGCAGCCCGCGCACGCGAAAAGGCGGGACCGAGCGGACCCCCGGCCGCCTGATCCCGCCTCTTCCCCCCGCGGCCCCCGTCCCACCCCCGTAGGACGGGCCCCCTGGCCCCATGGTCTGTGTGCGCCGCTTACGCGACGAGCTCCTCGAAGGACTCCGCCTCGTCACGGCCGAAGCTCAGCGCCTCGTCGTCCCGCAGCCGCCGCAGCGTCCGCCAGATGCTCGACTTCACGGTGCCGACGCTGATGTCCAGGATCTCCGCGATCTCCGGGTCCGTGCGGCCCTCGTAGTACCGCAGCACCAGCATCGTGCGCTGCGGCTCCGGAATGCGGGACAGCGCCTGCCACAGCACCGCGCGCAGTTCGGTGCCGCGCATCGCGTCCGTGTCCGAGGCCGTCTCCGGCAGTTCCTCCGTCGGGTACTCGTTCAGCTTCCGCCGACGCCACGCACTGATGTGCAGGTTCGTCATCGTGCGCCGCAGGTAACCGCCCACGGCCGCCTTGTCGCTGATCCGGTCCCATGCCCGGTACGTCGAGAACAACGCGCTCTGCAGCAGGTCCTCGGCCTCGTAGCGGTCGCCGGTCAGGTGGAAGGCCGTCGCGTAGAGCGCGGCCCGCCGTTCCTGGACGTACGCCGTGAACTCCGCCTCCGAGGCGGCGGAGGGCGAGGTGCGCTGCGCGGGAACCGTCGCCGGCTGCTGGTACGTGTTCGCGTCGATGGCCACCACGTGCGCCGGCCGCGGACGGGCGACCGTCACCGTACGGACACCTGCCCGGCGGTTCACATCGTGCAGCCGCGTGACAACCGCGCTGGTCGTGGTGCTGTGCAGCGTGTTCATCTCGCGCCCCCCGTCGTGGAGTCTGCTTCGGTCCGTTGTCTCGATGACAAAAGACTGCCCGCCCGACATAACCGGGGTGTCCTTCGACTGTCACAGGCCTGTCACAGCGACCCGGTGCACGGGCCCGCCGCGGACCCGGCACGATCCGAGCCGCACGACGGTCGAAGTCCCGAGGGCCGATGGGACAGAATGAGCCCGTGCCTTTCCTGTTGCTGATCGAGGACGACGACGCCATCCGCACGGCCCTCGAACTCTCCCTGTCACGCCAGGGCCACCGTGTGGCCACCGCGGCGACGGGTGAGGACGGCCTGAAACTGCTGCGCGAGCAGCGGCCGGACCTGATCGTGCTCGACGTCATGCTGCCCGGGATCGACGGTTTCGAGGTGTGCCGGCGCATCCGCCGCACCGACCAGCTGCCGATCATCCTGCTCACCGCGCGGAGCGACGACATCGATGTCGTCGTCGGCCTGGAGTCCGGAGCGGACGACTACGTCGTCAAGCCCGTGCAGGGCCGGGTGCTCGACGCCCGCATCCGGGCCGTGCTGCGCCGCGGCGAGCGCGAGGCGAGCGACTCGGCCGTCTTCGGCTCCCTGGTCATCGACCGGGCCGCCATGACGGTCACCAAGAACGGCGAGGACCTCCAGCTCACCCCGACCGAGCTGCGGCTGCTGCTGGAGCTCAGCCGGCGGCCCGGCCAGGCGCTCTCGCGCCAGCAACTGCTGCGGCTGGTGTGGGAGCACGACTACCTCGGGGACTCCCGCCTCGTCGACGCCTGCGTACAGCGGCTGCGCGCCAAGGTGGAGGAAGTGCCCTCGTCGCCGACCCTGATCCGTACCGTCCGCGGCGTCGGCTACCGGCTGGACTCCCCGCAGTGATCAAAGCCCTGTTCGCGGGCCGGCGCTGGACCAGCCTGCGGCTGCGGCTCCTCGTGGTGTTCGCGCTGGTCGCGCTGACGGCCGCGGTCTCCGCCTCCGGCATCGCGTACTGGCTCAACCGGGAGGCCGTGCTGACCCGGACCCAGGACGCCGCCCTCGGCGACTTCCGGCAGGAGATGCAGAACCGCGCCGCGGCCCTGCCCGGGGACCCGACCCAGGAGGAGATGCAGCGCACCGCCGAGCTGATGGCGGGCAGCAGCCCCGGGTACAGCGTGCTGCTGGTGCAGGAGCGCAAGGACGGCCGCAAGGTCTTCGGCGCGGCGGGCCCCGATGCCTTCGGGCTGGGCGACGTACCGAAGTCCCTCCAGCACGCGGTGAACGACCGGCAGAAGACGACGGCCGCCAACGACGCCGAGTACCACATGTACTGGCAGCGGACGAAGCCGAAGGGGAACCCGTACCTGGTCGGCGGCACGCGCATCGTCGGCGGCGGGCCGACCGGCTACATGTACAAGTCGCTGGCCACGGAGCGGGACGACCTCAACGCCCTCGGCTGGTCCCTGACCATCGCGACCTGCCTGGCGCTGCTCGGGTCCGCGCTGCTGGCGCAGGCCGCTGCCCGTACCGTGCTCAAGCCCGTACAGCGCCTGGGCGATGCGGCCCGGCGCCTCGGCGAGGGCGAGCTGGACCACCGGCTCGACGTGTCGGGCACCGATGAACTGGCGGATCTTTCGCACACCTTCAACAAGACGGCGGAAGCGCTGGAGAAGAAGGTCGCCGACATGAGCGCGCGGGAGGAGTCCAGCCGGCGGTTCGTCGCGGACATGTCCCACGAACTGCGCACGCCGCTGACGGCGTTGACGGCCGTGGCCGAGGTGCTGGAGGAGGAGGTCGACGACCTCGATCCGATGATCGCGCCGGCGGTGGCGCTGGTCGTCAGCGAGACGCGCCGCCTCAACGACCTGGTGGAGAACCTGATGGAGGTCACCCGCTTCGACGCGGGCACGGCCCGGCTGGTGCTGGACGACGTGGACGTCGCCGACCAGGTCACGGCCTGCATCGACGCCCGGGCCTGGCTCGACGCCGTCGAACTCGACGCCGAGCGCGGGATCGTGGCGCGGCTCGACCCGCGGCGGCTCGACGTCATCCTGGCCAACCTGATCGGCAACGCGCTCAAGCACGGCGGATCGCCGGTACGGGTCTCCGTGCGGGTGGAGGGGGAGTGGCTGGTCATCGCGGTCAAGGACAACGGCCCCGGCATCCCGGAGGCTGTCCTGCCGCACGTCTTCGACCGCTTCTACAAGGCCAGCGCGTCCCGCCCGAAGTCCGACGGGAGCGGGCTGGGACTGTCCATCGCGATGGAGAACGCGCACATCCACGGCGGTGACATCAGCGCCGCCAACGCGGCGGGCGGCGGTGCGCTGTTCACGCTGCGCCTGCCGGTGGACGTGGGGAAGGTGATCGCGGGTGAAGACGCGTAGACGGGCCGCGGTGCTGCTGGCCGTGTCCGCGGTGGCCTCGGTGTCCGCGCTGTGCGGGTGCGGGATCCGCGCCACCGCCGTGCCGGTGGACGTGGGCGCGGCGCCCTCGCGCGTGTCGTGCGACACCCCGGCGCAGCCGACGGGCGGGGTGAGCGGGGTCCAGGGCTTCCGGGCCACGATCGCGCTGGTCTGCGGATCGCAGCTGGTGGGGGTGGAGCGGCTGGTGCCGGTGCCGGAGAAGCGGCCCGTACGCGAGCCCGTGGGCCTGGTGGCGCAGGCCCTGCTGGAGGCGCTGCAGAAGTCGCCGTCGGCGGAGGAGAGGGACGCGGGCTTCACGACCGGCGTCCCCGAAGGGCTCACGGCCGTGTCCCCGCGCCCCGGCGACCCGGCGGGCGCGGTGCGGCTCAGCCGCAAGCCCGAGGACCTGCCGCCGGTGGCCCTGTCGCAGATCGTGTGCACGCTGTCGGACAGCGACGCGGTGTCGGCGGGCCCGGGCCCCGTGGTCCTCGGCGGCCCGGACGCGGATCCGCCGCGGGCGTGGGAGTGCACCGACGCCGTCCGCTCCCGCCCGGAGTCGGTCCCCACCCTGGGCGACGTGGTCCGCACCCCGTCCCCGACCCCCGGCCCTTCGCGCTCCTGAGGCGCCCCTGAGGCGCGAAGACCCCTCCGAGCGGGTGCTCGGAGCCTTCGGCGTGCGCAAGATCAATCTGTTCGAGCCAAAGGCCGGGCTGCGGACTTGCGTGCTCCGGTACGGCGGGTTACCGGGGGCCTCCCTTTCCCCGTAACCGGTTCCCGCGGCAAGCGGAGGCAGAGGGCCCGTCGGCTTCAGGCCAGGGCGGTTTCCGGACGAGCGAATTCCTGATGCCTGAGTTCGTCATGCCTGCATATGGTCCGTTCGGCTTCCCGGAACAGTCCGGCAAGAACACGAGATCGGCCAACTGGTGGGAACCGTACGGGCGTTGTCGTGATGAGCCGGTCGGATGAAACGATCGAAAGTGACGATATTCAGATGGATGCGCCGTCCGTGGTGGCCGAACTCGATGCGAAGCCAAGACTGTTCACGACATCGTGGTGGTGGCGGTGGGCGCTCGGCACCTGCTTCGCGCGCATTACGGAGCCGATGGCGACACTGGCGCTCATCAGCCTGGGAACCTATGTCAGCGGGTATGCGTACGGGGCGTTCCTGGTGAGTGTCTACGTGCTCACCGGCGCCCTGACGGCCACCGCCTCGGGAAAGGCGCTCGACCGCGCCAGGAATCCACGGCAAATGGTCATGATCATGACGGTTTCGTCATTTCTCCTGCATGTGGCCCTGGCGCTTGCCGGTACGTTCCGACTCTCGTCGGTGGCGATTACCGCGACCACTGCGCTGTGTGCCGCACTGCCGGGCGGTCTGCCGGGCCTGTCGCGTTCGGTACTCGTCAAGTACGCCGATGCGCGCGTGATGAAGACGGCGCTCTCGTGGGACTCGATCATGACGGAAGTGGGCTGGATCCTCGGCCCCGTGGCCATCGCCGGCCTGAGCCTGTTCGGGCTCCCGTGGGTCGAGGTCGTGGCCATGGCCGTCACGTTCCTGGGGGTCTCCCTCTTCCTCGGTCCGCTGGTCGGAGCCGCGCCGGCCGAGGCGCGACCGCAGCACGAGAAGGCCGAATCCGCATCCGCATCCGAATCCGGGTCCCTGTGGTCGTACCGCTTGGCGCGCCCCAGCCTGGTCGACTCGATCTCGGTCGGCATGGCGGTGACGGGAATCGTGTCGGCGCTCCCCATCCTGCTGTCGCAGGCCGGGGCGTCGTCGTCGTGGTCCGGCATCCTGGTCAGCGTGCTGGCCGGCACGGGAATCGCCGGAACGCTCTGTTACGGGAAGGCGGCCGGCCGGATCGCGGTGCACATCACCGTCCAGTCGTTCATCACGCTCTTCGGTGTGATCGCGTCCGTGGTCGGTCTGGCGTTCTCCGACAGCCCCGTATGGATGGCGATCTGGGTCGGGATTTCGGGGTTCTTCATCACTCCGTTCAACACGCAGCGATCGATAAGCCTCGAAGCGAGTATCCCGGCCTCGCTGCATACTCAGGGGTTTTCGGCGCAATTCGCGCTGTTCGGACTGGGGTCGGCGATCAGTGCTGGAATGCTCGCGCTGATCAGCGATGTCCCGTCGGCGCTGCTTGCCATCGGAGTGATCAGCCTTTCGATTTCGGCGGCCACGAATGCCGCTGTACGCAAACAGATTGTCGCGAGCATGAACGATCAGGCGAGGAAATAATGCACCGGTACGGTACGCAGGGTGTGAACGGTCGCGGGCATCTGGAGATCGGCGGATGCGATGCCCTGGACCTGGCGAAGGAATACGGGACGCCGGTCTACGTGATCGACGAGTCGGATGTACGTGCCCGATGCCGCAGCTATGTCGAAGCGTTCGGCTCGGAATGGCCCTTCATCGATGTCGCCTACGCCTCGAAGGCGTTCCTGGTGGGCGAGATGGTCCGGCTCGCGGTGGACGAGGGTCTCAGTCTCGACGTCGTATCGGCCGGCGAGCTGCGCCTCGCGCTCTGGGCCGGCGCGGAACCTTCGAAGATCACGTTCCACGGCAACTACAAGACCCGGGAAGACATCGAGCTGGCGGTGCGCAGCCGGGTCCGGTCCCTGGTGGTCGACTGCATCGACGAAGTCGACGTCATCGATCACTACGCCCGGGAACACGACCACGTCCAGGCCGTGGACATCCGTCTGAATCTCGGGATCGACATCAACACCGATCCCAAGTACACGACGGGCAGCCTGGAGTCGAAGTTCGGGCTGCAGACACGGAACGGCGACGCGGCCGCCGTCATCGCGAAGATCCTCCGGTCCGGCGCGCTCCGGCTGCGCGGCCTGCACTTCCACCTCGGTGCGCAGGTGCTGGAGACGAAGTATCACCGACAGGCGCTGTACGACGTGGGCGAATTCATCCGGACGGTCGGTGCCACCGTTCCATGGAGGCCGGAAAGCATCACGATCGGGGGTGGTATGGGGGTCAATTACGACGGAGTCTCGACCCCGCCCACGCCCGCGGAATGGGCTCGGGACGTCGTCTCCGTGTTCGCCCGGCAGGTGGCCCCCCACTGCGCCGAGAACGTGGTGCTCGGAATCGAGCCGGGCAGGTCGATCATTGCCGAGGGCGGGACGACGCTGTACACCGTCGGTCCGACGAAGAAGAGCGGAACACGTCGGCTGGTGGCCGTCGACGGCGGTTTGTCGGACAATCCGCGCCCGATCATGTACCAGTCGGTGCACAACGTCGTCCTCGCGTCGAATCCCGAACTGGTGGGTGCGCGGCTCCACGAGTCGAGGATCTTCGGGCGGCACTGCGAGACGGACAAGCTGATCGACAGTGTGATGCTGCCCGAACTGCCGCCCGGTGAGGTACTGGCCGTCCAGTGCACCGGAGCGTACACCCACTCGATGTTCAACCAGCACAACAGGTTCGACAAACCGCCCGTCGTCTTCGTCAGGGACGGCGAATCCCGGCTCGTTGTTCGCAGGGAAACATTTTCGGAAACGATTCTGACGGAGATCCAGGGCGCAACAGCCAATTCTTTTGATAAGTACGTGGAGAACTAGTGCGTTTCGCTGTCGCAATCCCGGTTTCGCCGGCCATGACCGAGTCCCTGGCCGACGACGGCGTCCAATGCCGTTCAGACCTGCACGGGGCGGACGACCTCACCCTTGCCGCCGCCCTCGGTGAACTCCGCCCGAATGCGCTCATCACCGACCGCCCGGCCGGCCGTGAAGTCCTGCGCCTCTGGCGTGAGGCGATGCCCGACGAGCCGATCGCCCTGATCCGGCTCTCCGCATCCCACGGCACGCTCAGGCGTCTTCCGACCATGCACGCGCGACCGACATCGGCGATCCTTCCGTTCAGCATTCCGATGTACACCGTTCCGCGGCAGCCCGGCGCCGAGGACTGCGCTGACGAGGACGCGAACGTATGGGAGGCGCTCGCCGTCGCCGAACGGTTCGCGCAGGACCGCGAACTCTCCATCGAACTGCCCCGGTTATCGCGGCGGTCGCCGGGCTCGGCACCCGCCCGTGGGCGGGAGTCGGTCCTGGTGATCGGCGGTGGCGTCGTGAACCTGATGACCGCACGCGCGCTCCACACCGAGGGCTACGAGGTCACGATCGTCGACGCTGCGCCGGACCCGCGAACCGGTCGGCCCTGGCAGGAATACGGCACGTCGCGCGGCGGCGGCAACGCACGCATGTTCACCTACACCGAAATGGACGACTACCACGCGAAGTCGGCCGACGAGCTGGAGTGCATGACGGTCTTCGACCGCCCGCCGGCTCAACTCGGCTGGGACGTCCGCCGCTACGACACCGAGGAGGACCGGCAGTGGGTGCAGGACTTCCAGCGCGTCCAGCCCTGGCTGGCAAAGGCCTACAACGGTGACATCCTCGGGCTGAACAGGAGGAGCGGGGAACTGTGGCAGGCCTGGCTGTCCACGCAGCCGCAACTGTTCGACCAGGTGGAACTGCGTCATGACATCCTGCGCCTCTATCAGGACCCGGCGCAGCTGGCGGCCGCCCGGTACCGACAGGAGGCAGTGGGCGCCACCGTCGCCTCCTGCACCCCCGCCGAGATCCGTGAGAGGTTCCCGGCACTGGCACATGCCGCCCCGCAGGCCTTCGCCGGCGGCATCGTCGTCGAAGGCTTCACCGTCAACGTCCACGACTTCATGGCCCGCCTGCTCGACTCCATGGAGGCCGGCGGCGTCCGCATGCGCTTCGGGCTGCGCGTCGAGGAGATCATGCGGGACGAGAGCTCCGCGGTGACCGGCGTGCTGACCGCCGACGGCCCGCTGGTCTACGACCACTACGTGGTGTCGCCCGGCGTCGACAACGACTCGTTGCGCCGCCAGATCCCGTCCCTGCGGCAGGTCCATGGAGTCCTCGGCTGCTGGGCCACGATCCCGAACAGCGTCCCCGGGCTCGAACACTCACTGAAGGTGGCGCGGCGCGGTCACACAGCGGAGGACGCGAACGTCACCGTGGGCCGTGACGAATTCGGAGAGGACGTGCTCATGGTGGGCTCCGGCTACGGCTGGACCGGGAGCGACCCGCACAACATCGACGAGCGGAAGCTGGAGGACATCCACGCCGCCGTCGCGGATACGGTGCGGATCCTCTTCCCCGAGGCCTACGAGAGCGTCGGCGGCCGGGACGGGCTGCGCCGTACGCAGAAGCACTGCGTACGGCCCTGGACCGCCTCGAACCTCGGAATCTTCGACATCGGCGCCGCGAGCAACGGGGCGTTCGTCGTCTCGGCAGGGCACAACACCGGTGGCTTCGCCCAGGCGCCCGTCATCGCCGAAGCGGTCGTGCACGCGGTGCAGGGGACCCGGCACCCCATGCACACGCTCTACCATCCGCTCCGGACGCAGCGCACGGTCAACGCGATGGCCGGGCTCGGCGGTACGCCGTAGCACCGGGCCCCTGATGCGCGAAGGCCCCCCGAGCGGGTGCTCGGGGGGCCTGGCCCCGCCGGACGGAGTCCGGCGCGGGAAGGATCAGATGCCCATCGACACCGCTAGGTCCTTCTTGATCGCGTCCAGGATCTCCTGGCCGCGGGTGCGGGCCGCGGCCAGGTCCGAGGCCTCCGCCACCGGGACCACGACCTCCAGGTAGCACTTCAGCTTCGGCTCCGTGCCCGACGGGCGGACGATGACCCGGGCCTTGTAGTCCCCGTCGAGGTAGTACCGCAGGCCGTCCGTCGGCGGGAGGGCGGCCGAACCGACCGACAGGTCCTCCGCCGAGACCACCCGCAGGCCCGCGAGCGAGACCGGGGGCTCCGCGCGCAGCGCCGCCATCGCCGAGGCGATGACCGACAGGTCCGATACGCGGACCGACAGCTGGTCGGTGGCGTGCAGCCCGTGGGCCATGGCCAGGTCGTCCAGCAGGTCGGTCAGGGTGCGGCCCTGCTCCTTCAGCTCCGAGGCCAGCTCCGCCACCAGCAGGGCGGCGGTGATGCCGTCCTTGTCGCGGACGCCCTCGGGGTCCACGCAGTAGCCGAGCGCCTCCTCGTAGCCGTAGCGCAGGCCCTCGACGCGGGAGATCCACTTGAAGCCCGTGAGGGTCTCCTCGTAGCCCACGCCCGCCGCCTCCGCGATCCGGCCGAGGAGCGAGGAGGAGACGATGGACTCGGCGAAGACGCCCCGCGCACCCTTGTGCACCAGGTGGGCGGCCAGCAGCGCGCCGACCTCGTCGCCGCGCAGCATCCGCCAGCCGGAGGCGGCCGAGTCGTCCGGGACGGCCACCGCGCAGCGGTCGGCGTCCGGGTCGTTCGCGATGACGATGTCCGGGTTCACCCGGGCGGCCGTCGCGAAGGACAGGTCCATCGCGCCGGGCTCCTCCGGGTTGGGGAAGGCCACCGTCGGGAAGGCCGGGTCCGGCTCGGCCTGCTCGGCGACGAGCACCGGCTCCGGGAAGCCGGCGCGGGCGAAGGCCGCCAGGACGACGTCCTTGCCGACGCCGTGCATGGCCGTGTAGACGGTGCGCACGCCCCGGGGGGACCCCGGGGTCAGGACGGCGTCCGTGCGCGCCAGGTAGGCCTCCAGGACCTCGTCACCGAGGTCCTCCCAGCCGGACTCGGGGCGCGGGACGTCGGCCAGGGCCGCGATCCGGTCGATCTCCGCCGCGATCTCGGCATCCGCAGGGGACACGATCTGCGAGCCGTCGCCGAGGTAGACCTTGTAGCCGTTGTCCCGGGGCGGGTTGTGGCTCGCGGTCACCTCGACGCCGGCGACGGCACCCAGGTGCCGTATGGCGTACGCGAGGACGGGCGTCGGCAGCGGGCGGGGCAGGACGGCCGCGCGCAGTCCCGCGCCGGTCATCACGGCGGCGGTGTCGCGCGCGAAGTCCGCCGACTTGTAGCGGGCGTCGTAGCCGACGACGACCAGGCCGCCGGCGTGGCCCTGGGCCTTCAGGTAGGCCGCCAGGCCCGCCGCGGCCCGGATGACCACGGCGCGGTTCATCCGCATCGGACCCGCGCCGAGCTCGCCGCGCAGTCCGGCGGTGCCGAACTGGAGCATCCCGGAGAACCGGTCCGCGAGCTCGGCGGTGTCGCCGGCCCCGATGAGCTTGCCGAGTTCCTCGGCCGTCTCCCGGTCGGGGTCCTCGGCCAGCCAGGCCTGGGCCCGGGTGATCAGGTCGTCCTGTGCCTGTTCCTGCACTACTTCCGCCTTACCTCTCGTATGTCGGTCAGATGCGGGCGAGGACCTGGGTCAGCAGCGTGCCCATGCGCGCGGCCGAGTCGCGGCCGGCCTGGAGCACCTCTTCGTGGTTCAGCGGCTCTCCGGAGAGGCCCGCCGCCAGGTTGGTGACCAGGGAGATGCCGAGCACCTCGGCGCCGGCCTCACGGGCGGCGATGGCCTCCAGCACGGTGGACATGCCGACCAGGTCGGCGCCCATCACGCGGATCATGTTGATCTCGGCCGGGGTCTCGTAGTGCGGGCCGGGGAACTGGACGTAGACGCCCTCTTCGAGGGTCTCGTCGATCTCCTTGCACATCGCGCGCAGCCGCGGCGAGTACAGGTCGGTCAGGTCCACGAAGTTCGCGCCGACGATCGGCGAGGTGGCCGTCAGGTTGAGGTGGTCGCTGATCAGGACGGGCTGGCCGGGCTTCATGCCCTCGCGCAGGCCGCCGCAGCCGTTGGTCAGGACGACGGTCTTGCAGCCGGCGGCGACGGCGGTGCGGACACCGTGGGCGACGGCGGCGACGCCGCGGCCCTCGTAGTAGTGGGTCCGGCCGAGGAAGACCAGCGCGCGCTTGTCGCCGATCTTGTACGAGCGGACCTTGCCGCCGTGGCCCTCGACGGCGGCGGGCGGGAAGCCGGGCAGCTCGGTGACGAGGAACTCGGCCTCGGGGGCGCCGAGCGCCTCCGCGGCGGGGGCCCAGCCGGAGCCCATCACGAGGGCGACGTCGTGGGTCTCGGCGCCGGTCAGCTCGCGCAGACGGGCGGCTGCGGCGTCGGCGGCGGCGAAGGGGTCGGTAACAGATGCGTTCACGCGGACGAGCGTAGCCGCTCAATCCCTACGCGCGTAGATGGCACAGCTCACGGTGTTCGGATCGTTGCCTTGTCGTTTCCGCCGAATCGTCCCCGACGGGTGTTTCCGGCACCCGCCGCCGCCCAGGCCGCGCCCCCCGGAACCCCGCCCGGCCGGAGGGCCGACGGAGCCCGGCGCGCGTCAGGAAGGGGTCAGCACGGGCGCTTGCGCAGTTCCATCACGTAGTCGTGCGGAGCACCCGCGGACTCGGCCGCGTCGGCGATCTCGCCCAGGTAGCGCGCCGACGGCAGACCGCCCTCGTAGCCGTTCAGGACGTACACCCAGGCCGCCTCCTCGCCGTCCAGCGTGTGCACGCGCACCCGCATGCGGCGGTAGATGTCGAGCCCGACGCCCTCCCACCGGTCCATGGAGTCCTCGTCCAGTGGAGCGATGTCGTACAGGGCGACGAACACCTGGTGGCGCGGGGCTTCGACGATCGTGGCGAGTGCGCCCTCCCAGCCCATCTGCTCGCCGCCGAAGGTCAGCCGCCAGTCGTTGATCCAGCCCGTGCCGCGCAGCGGCGAATGCGGAGCGCGGCGCGTCATCAGCCGCGGGTCGAGGTTGCCGGCGTACGCGGCGTAGAGCGACATGAGGTCGAGGGTACGGGAGGGGCGGCCCGGGCCGCCCGCCCGGATGGCGGGACCGGGCGCGAAGCACCTTGATGCGTGCGGGACAATGGGGCACGGAATGCATCCCCCGGGGAGACCCCCCGGAACCCCGGCCGGGGCGGCAGCCGGCCGGGTAGACGTGAGGCGGACTTTTCGTGACCCGGATCGTGATCATCGGCGGCGGACCCGGCGGGTATGAGGCGGCCCTCGTGGGGGCACAGCTCGGCGCGGAGGTGACCGTCGTGGACTGTGACGGCCTCGGCGGCGCTTCGGTCCTGACCGACTGCGTACCTTCCAAGACCCTCATCGCGACCGCCGAGGTCATGACGACCTTCGACTCGTCGTACGAGGAACTCGGCATCGTCGTCGCGGACGACACCCCGCACATCGAGCAGGCCGCGCGCGTGGTCGGCGTCGACCTCGGCAAGGTGAACCGGCGCGTCAAGCGCCTGGCGCTCGCCCAGTCCCACGACATCACCGCCTCCGTCACCCGGGCCGGCGCCCGCGTCGTACGGGGCCGCGGCAAGCTCGGCGGGCCGCAGGGCATCGACGGCACGCGGGACGTCATCGTCACCGCCGCCGACGGCTCCGAGACGATCCTGACCGCCGACGCCGTGCTGATCGCCACCGGCGGCACCCCGCGCGAGATCCCGGACGCGATGCCCGACGGCGAGCGGATCCTGAACTGGACCCAGGTCTACGACCTGGAGGAGCTCCCCGAGGAGCTCATCGTGGTCGGCTCCGGCGTGACCGGCGCCGAGTTCGCCGGCGCGTACCAGGCCCTCGGCTCCCGGGTCACGCTGGTCTCCTCCCGCGACCGCGTGCTGCCCGGCGAGGACCCGGACGCGGCCGCCGTGCTGGAGGACGTGTTCCGCCGCCGCGGCATGAACGTCATCGGGCGCTCGCGCGCCGAGTCCGCCAAGCGCGTCGGCGACCGCGTCGAGGTCACCCTCTCCGACGGGCGGGTCATCTCCGGCACCCACTGCCTGATGGCCGTCGGCGCCATCCCGAACACCAAGAACATGAACCTGGAGGAGTCCGGGGTCCGGCTCAAGGAGTCCGGGCACATCTGGACCGACAAGGTCTCGCGCACCTCGACGCCCGGCGTGTACGCGGCCGGCGACGTGACGGGCATCTTCGCCCTCGCCTCCGTCGCGGCCATGCAGGGCCGTATCGCGATGTACCACTTCCTGGGCGACGCGGTGGCCCCGCTGAACCTCAAGACGGTGTCCTCGAACGTCTTCACCGACCCGGAGATCGCCACCGTCGGCTACACGCAGGCCGACGTCGACTCCGGCAAGATCGACGCCCGCGTGGTGA
This sequence comes from Streptomyces sp. NPDC051183, assembly GCF_040682455.1. NCBI lineage: Bacteria > Bacillati > Actinomycetota > Actinomycetes > Kitasatosporales > Streptomycetaceae > Streptomyces > Streptomyces sp. NPDC051183. Next base: position 75,806 of record NZ_JBFBBA010000006.1, on the reverse strand, counting down.
AGCTCCCGCTGCTGCGCAACCCGCGCGCCAAGATGCAGGGCATCCGCGACGGCTTCGTGAAGCTGTTCTGCCGCCCGGGCACCGGGATCGTGGTGGGCGGCGTGGTCGTCTCGCCCCGGGCGAGCGAGCTGATCCACCCGATTTCGATCGCCGTCGACAACAACCTGACGGTCGAGCAGATCGCAAACGCGTTCACCGTGTACCCCTCGCTGTCCGGATCGATCGCCGAGGTGGCGCGCCAGCTGCACACGCGGAAGGCCGCCGGGGAGGCCTGAGCCCGGCCAACCGCCGTGTGCCGCAAGGGGTTTGAGGTGGGGCGGCGACCCGTGGTGTGAAGTTCACGCGGTCGCCCGGCCCCGTATACCACTAGTCGCCTCACCTTATGGACAACTTCGGTATTCCGGCGCAAAGAGCTGAAAGCAGACGGTCGTTGGGGTTACTGTCAGTTTCGTGTTCGCTGCAGAACGTCGCCAATTGATCCTCGAAATGGTGCGGGCCAACGGAGCGGTATCGCTCCGGGAGCTCGCCCGCGTCGTCCAGACCTCCGAAGTGACCGTACGGCGGGACGTGCGGGCACTGGAGGCCGAAGGACTCCTCGACCGCCGACACGGCGGTGCGGTATTGCCGGGCGGTTTCACGCGGGAGTCCGGCTTTCCGCAAAAGTCCCATCTCGCGACGGCGGAGAAGACCGCCATTGCCGATGTCGCCGCCGGCCTCGTCGAAGAAGGCGAGGCCGTCGTCGTCGGCGCGGGCACCACGACCCAGGAGCTGGCCCGCCGGCTCGCCCGGGTGCCCGGCCTGACCGTCGTCACCAACTCGCTGCTCGTCGCCCAGGCGCTGGCCCATGCCAACCGGGTGGAGGTGGTGATGACCGGCGGCACCCTGCGCGGGTCCAACTACGCCCTCGTGGGGAGCGGTGCCGAGCAGTCCCTGCAAGGGCTGCGGGTCTCCCGGGCCTTCCTGTCCGGGAGCGGGCTGACCGCCGAGCGCGGGCTGTCCACGTCCAACATGCTCTCCGCGAGCGTGGACCGGGCGCTGGTGCAGGCGGCGGCGGAGGTGGTGGTGCTGGCCGACCACACGAAGCTCGGGACGGACACGATGTTCCAGACCGTGCCGACCGACGTCATCACCCGGCTGGTGACCGACGAGCCGCCCGCGCACGACGACCGGGCGGCGACGGAGCTCCAGGCGCTGGCCGACCAGGGCGTGCAGATCACCGTGGCCGGGTCGGCCGCCTCCGGCGGTGGCGAGGGGATGGTCGGGCGGCGCCCGCGCCGGGACTCCCCGCTGCCGGTGCAGCGCCGCGGCGGGCCGACGGCGCAGCTGCGCACTGCGCCTGCGGCGATGCTGGAGCAGCAGGCGGGGGAGCGGGCGCGGGTCGCGGACATGCGGCGCCGCTGAAGACCGAACGCCGGTGGGGCTGCGAAAGCAGCCCCACCGGCGTTTGAGGTGCGGGGTCCGGTGCGGAGCCCCGTAAGGACGTCAGTCCTTGATCTCACAGATCGTCGCGCCCGCCGTCAGCGAGGCACCGACCTCCGCCGAGAGGCCGACGATGGTGCCCGTGCGGTGGGCGTTGAGCGGCTGCTCCATCTTCATGGCCTCCAGGACGACGATCAGGTCGCCCTCGTTGACCTGCTGGCCCTCCTCGACCGCGACCTTGACGATCGTGCCCTGCATCGGGGACGCGAGGGTGTCGCCGGAGGCGGCCGGGCCCGACTTCTTGGCCGCGCGGCGCTTCGGCTTCGCGCCGCCCGCCGCCGCCGTGCGGGCCAGGGTCATGCCCAGCGAGGACGGGAGCGAGACCTCCAGGCGCTTGCCGCCGACCTCGACGACCACCGTCTCGCGGCCCGGCTCGTCCTCGACGTCGTCCGCGGCGGGGACCACGAACGCCGGGATCTCGTTGACGAACTCGGTCTCGATCCACCGGGTGTAGACCGTGAACGGGTTGCCGTCCGCCGGGGCGAACGCCGGGTCCGCGACGACCGCGCGGTGGAACGGGATGGCCGTGGCCATGCCCTCCACCTCGAACTCGGCCAGCGCGCGCGCCGCCCGCTGCAGGGCCTGCTCGCGCGTGGCACCCGTGACGATCAGCTTGGCGAGCAGGGAGTCCCAGGCCGGGCCGATGACCGAGCCGGACTCGACGCCCGTGTCGAGGCGGACGCCCGGACCCGTCGGCGGGGCGAACTTGGTGACCGTGCCGGGGGCCGGCAGGAAGCCGCGGCCCGGGTCCTCGCCGTTGATGCGGAACTCGATGGAGTGGCCGCGCAGGACCGGGTCCCCGTAACCGAGCTCCTCGCCGTCGGCGATGCGGAACATCTCGCGGACCAGGTCGATGCCGCTGACCTCTTCGGTGACCGGGTGCTCGACCTGAAGACGGGTGTTGACCTCCAGGAAGGAGATCAGGCCGTCCGCGGAGACCAGGAACTCGACCGTTCCGGCGCCGACGTAGCCGGCCTCCTTCAGGATCGCCTTCGAGGCGGCGTACAGCTCGGCGTTCTGGGCCTCGCTCAGGAACGGCGCGGGGGCCTCCTCCACCAGCTTCTGGTGGCGGCGCTGGAGCGAGCAGTCACGGGTGGAGACGACGACCACGTTGCCGTGGGAGTCGGCGAGGCACTGGGTCTCGACGTGCCGCGGCTTGTCGAGGTAGCGCTCGACGAAGCACTCGCCGCGGCCGAAGGCGGCGACCGCCTCGCGGACGGCGGACTCGTAGAGCTCCGGGACCTCTTCGAGGTTCCGGGCGACCTTCAGGCCGCGACCGCCGCCGCCGAAGGCGGCCTTGATCGCGATCGGCAGGCCGTGCTCCTTGGCGAACTCGACGACCTCGTCCGCCCCGGAGACCGGGTCGGGCGTGCCGGCCACGAGCGGCGCACCGGCGCGCTGCGCGATGTGCCGGGCGGCGACCTTGTCGCCGAGGTCGCGGATGGCCTGCGGCGGCGGTCCGATCCAGATCAGGCCCGCGTCGATGACGGCCTGCGCGAAGTCGGCGTTCTCGGAGAGGAAGCCGTATCCGGGATGGATGGCGTCCGCGCCGGAATCGGCGGCGGCCTGCAGGACCTTGGAGATGTCCAAGTAGCTGGCGGCCGGGGTGTCACCGCCCAACGCGAACGCTTCGTCGGCCGCGCGGACGTGCAGAGCGTCCCGGTCCGGGTCGGCGTAGACGGCTACGCTCGCGATCCCGGCATCCCGGCAGGCCCGAGCAACGCGGACTGCGATTTCGCCACGGTTGGCGATGAGCACCTTGCGCACGATGGCTCCCTCCTTGAAACAAGCTGAGTTTAGGGACAGCCCACACGGCCTTTCGACCCTTCTCCAGAGGTGACCTTGCCCACACGGAGTGTGATTCGAGTCCACCTCGAGCCGAAAAAACCCAAGTGGCGCCCCAGGTCAGGGGGATCCCCGACTGCACAGTAACCCTGTCGTGTGCCCAAGGTCTCTGTGCGGCCGGTCAGCGGCCCCGGGTGATTCTTTGTCGAGTCCCTACGAACGGCCCACACATTCCTTGCGTGGCCGGTGCACGGGTGCCCCACCGTAACGAAGCTGCCCCGACCCCTTGTCCGCGGGTTTACCCGTTAGTAGCCTCCAGGCGTCGAACAGGCTTGTGCTTGTGGGGGGTGGGGGCGTCGTGGGTGTGGGTGTCGTGCTGCGCAGACTCGTGGCCGCAGTGGCCGGAATCGCACTGTTGGCCGAAGCGGCGGTGCTCGTTTTCGTCCACATCGTCCTCGGGCGGACCACGCACAACCAGTCGATGTCCATAGCGGGCATGGATCCGGATGTCATGTCCAAGGCAACGTACGCAATGGGGGCGGGCATGGGCGCCTTCCTCCTGCTCTGCGCCGCCCTCCTCGCCGTCGCCGCGATCCGCGACCGGGCCCCCGGCCGCTTCGCCCGCGTCGTGCTCGTCGGCGCCGCCGTGACCCACGGACTGCTCGGCGCCATCGCCGTGGGCCTCTTCGGCTGGATCGTCTTCACCGCGCTGATGGTGATGCTCTGCCTGCTCGTACTGAGCCTGATGCTCTACGCGGCCAAGGGTGCCGGGGGCGGCGGAGACGGCGGCGCGGCCGCCCCGCAGAGGGGTCTCACGCCCACAAGTCCGTGATGGACACGCCCAGTTCCGCGAACAGGGAGCGGAGCAGCGGCATCGAGATCCCGATCACATTGCCGTGGTCCCCGTCGATGCCCTCGATGAACGGCGCCGACAGCCCGTCCAGGGTGAAGGCGCCCGCCACGTGCAGCGGCTCCCCGCTCGCCACGTACGCCGCCACCTCCGCGTCCGTCGGCTCGCCGAAGCGGACCGTCGTCGAAGCCGTGGCCGAAACCTGACGTCCGGTGGCCGTGTCGATCACGCAGTGCCCGGTGCGCAGTACGCCGGCCCGCCCGCGCATCGACTTCCAGCGGGCCGTGGCCTCCTCGGCGTCCGCCGGCTTGCCCAGCGCCTCGCCGTCCAGCTCCAGCACCGAGTCGCAGCCGACCACCAGGGCGCCCGCGGCCTCCTCCAGGGCCGCCACGACGCCCGCCTTGGCCTCCGCCAGGGCGAGGGCCAGGTCGGCCGGGTTGTCGTGGTTCAACGTGTCCTCGTCGAAGCCGCTGACGATCACGTGCGGGGCGAGCCCGGCCTGGCGCAGCAGGTTCAGCCGCGCGGGCGAGGCGGAGGCGAGGATGAGGGCGTGGCGGGTTTCGGCAGTCATGCCCGCCATCGTAGGGGCGGGCCGGAACACGTCCTAGAAGCCCCTGGAACCCCCTCGATGCGCCTGGAAACCCCTAGAAGCCGCCGATGCCCAGGACGTAGACCACGACGAGCATCGCGATGACGACCACGACGGTCATCCGCCGGAGCATCGTCTGGACGTCGCGCATCTCCTTGGGCGGCTCGTCCTTCGGGTCTGACCAGAGCATGCTCCGATCCTGTCCCGGAGACGGGTGTGGCGCCTGAGTACGGGTACTCAGGCGCCACACCCAGTTCGAGCCATGTTCGGCTCAGCCCTGACCGGGCCAGTAGGTACGGCCCCACGCGCGGGCCCCCGGCTGCGGAAGCGTCCGCCGGGCCACCCGGCCCGGCGCCGACCACGCGTCCGCCACCCGCGGGGCGCCCGACGGCGCGGCCGAGGCCAGCACCGCCGCGCGCGCTCGGACCACCGCCAGTGCGGCGGCCAGCTCCTCCGGGGTCGGGTTGCCCTTGACGACCTTGATCACCACAGAGACCTCCTGGAGGGGCTAGAGGGGGATGTTGCCGTGCTTCTTCGGCGGCAGGGACTCCCGCTTGCTGCGCAGCTGCCGCAGCCCCTTCACCACGTGCGCCCGGGTCTCGGACGGCATGGTCACCGCGTCGATGTACCCGCGCTCGGCGGCCGTGTACGGGTTGAGCAGCGTGTCCTCGTACTCGCTGATCAGCCGTGCACGCACCTCCTCCACATCATCCGCCCCCGCCTCCGCCTCGGCGATCGTGCGGCGGTGCAGGATGTTCACCGCGCCCTGAGCGCCCATGACGGCGATCTGCGCGGTCGGCCAGGCGAGGTTGAGGTCCGCGCCCAGGTGCTTGGAGCCCATGACGTCGTACGCGCCGCCGAAGGCCTTGCGGGTGATGACGGTGATCAGGGGGACGGTGGCTTCGGCGTACGCGTAGATCAGCTTCGCGCCGCGCCGGATGATTCCGTTGTACTCCTGGTCCGTGCCCGGCAGGAAGCCCGGCACGTCGACGAAGGTCAGCACCGGGATGTTGAAGGCGTCGCAGGTCCGCACGAAGCGGGCGGCCTTCTCGGAGGCGTTGATGTCCAGGCAGCCGGCGAACTGCATCGGCTGGTTGGCGACGATGCCGACCGGGTGCCCCTCGACGCGTCCGAAGCCGGTGAGGATGTTCGGAGCGAAGAGCGACTGGGTCTCCAGGAACTCCGCGTCGTCCAGCACGTGCTCGATCACCGCGTGCATGTCGTACGGCTGGTTCGCGCTGTCCGGGATCAGGACGTCGAGCTCGCGGTCGGTGTCGGAGACCTCGGTGTCCGCCTCCTCGGGGAAGACGGGCGGCTCGGAGAGGTTGTTCGACGGCAGGTACGCGAGGAGGGACTTCACGTACTCGATGGCGTCCTTCTCGTCGCCCGCCATGTGGTGGGCGACGCCGGACGTGCTGTTGTGCGTACGGGCGCCGCCCAGCTCCTCGAAGCCGACGTCCTCGCCGGTGACGGTCTTGATGACGTCGGGGCCGGTGATGAACATGTGCGAGGTCTGGTCGACCATGACCGTGAAGTCGGTGATGGCGGGGGAGTACACGGCGCCGCCCGCGCAGGGCCCGACGACCAGGCTGATCTGCGGGATCACGCCGGAGGCGTGCACGTTGCGGCGGAAGATCTCGCCGTACATGCCCAGCGCGCTGACGCCCTCCTGGATGCGGGCGCCGCCGGAGTCGTTGATGCCGATGACCGGGCAGCCGGTCTTCAGCGCGAAGTCCATCACCTTGATGATCTTCTGGCCGTAGACCTCGCCGAGGGCCCCGCCGAAGACGGTGAAGTCCTGCGAGAACACGGCGACGCAGCGCCCGTCGACGGTGCCGTAGCCCGTGACGACGCCGTCCCCGTACGGGCGGGTGTTCTCCAGGCCGAAGTTGGTCGACCGGTGCCGGGCGAGCTCGTCCAGCTCGACGAACGAGCCCTCGTCCAGCAGCAGGGCCACCCGCTCACGCGCCGTCAGCTTGCCCTTCGCGTGCTGCTTCTCCACCGCGCGCTCGGACCCGGCGTGGGTGGCTTCATCGATGCGACGCTGCAGATCCGCGATCTTTCCCGCGGTGGTGTGCATGTCGATCGGCTCTGACGGTTGTGACATCGGGGTCGCGGCTCCCTGTGTGGTGTCAACTGCCTGGTCAATTGGTTGACCACTGCTGGCTACTGGTGCGTAGCGTATCGGCGGGCATGGCGCTCGGCAGTGCGGCGTTTGACACACCTACTGTGGGTTGCATGACGCCATCAGATGCATCAGGCGGGACTCCGACCGGAGCCGCCGCGGGTCGCTGGTCGAGCCTCGACCGGCCGCCGTTGAACGCCGCCGCGCTGCAGCGGGCACTCGTGACCGACGGGGGGCTGTGGACCTCGGTGGAGGTGGTCGCCGCCACCGGGTCGACCAATACCGACCTCGCGGCGCGGGCCGCGGAGCTGCCCGAGGGGGCCGTGCTCGTCGCCGAGGAGCAGACCGCCGGGCGCGGGCGGCTCGACCGCAGCTGGACCGCGCCGGCGCGGTCCGGTCTGTTCTTCTCCGTGCTGCTGAAGCCGGGGCCGGACGTACCCGCCGAGCGCTGGGGGTGGCTGACCCTGCTGGCCGGGGTGGCCGTCGCGAGCGGGCTGTCGCGGGCCGCCGGGGTGGACACCGCACTCAAGTGGCCCAACGACCTGCTGGTAGGTGTGGAGGGCGAGGAGCGCAAGGTCGGCGGGATCCTCGCCGAGCGCGTCGCCGACGGGGTCGTCATCGGCATCGGGCTCAACGTCACCCTCACCGAGGACGAGCTGCCGGTGGACACCGCCGGTTCGCTCGTGCTGGCCAAGGCCGCCGTCACCGACCGGGACCCGTTGCTGAAGGCCGTACTGCGCTCCCTGGAGCAGTGGTACGGGGACTGGCGCGCGGCCGGCGGGGACCCGGCGGCCAGCGGTCTGCAGGAGACGTACGCGGCGGGCTGCGCCACCCTCGGCAAGCACGTACGGGCCGAGCTGCCCGGCGGGCGCACCCTCACCGGGACGGCCGAAGCGGTGGACGCGGACGGGCGGCTCGTCGTGCGGACGGCGGACGAGGAGCGGGAAGCAGTCGGGGCAGGGGACGTGGTCCATCTGCGCTCGGTGCGGTAGCCCGGGAAGAGGTCGGGGAGTGGGGAGTGAGCTACGGCACACCTGCCGTATGGTTTAGGCGATCCCGGTCCTCCCGGCGATCACCCGGTTCGGCAGGGCAGTGTGCGCACGGAATGGACAGGAGGCGGCCCTTGACCGTCGACGACCCTACGTCCAGCGCGTCCGCCCCCGGGCCCGCCGGGCCCTCCGGTCCGGGCACCCCGATCGGGCGCGACCAGCACACTCCCCACCACGAGGTCGACCACACGGCCCAGCCGACGGCCGACCCGCTCGCGATCCGGCTGGAGCAGCTGATCCTGGGCGCCGAGCGCCGGTACACCCCGTTCCAGGCGGCCCGCAGCGCCGGTGTCTCGATGGAGCTCGCGTCCCGCTTCTGGCGGGCCATGGGCTTCGCGGACATCGGCCAGGCCAAGGCGCTGACGGAGGCGGACGTACTGGCGCTGCGCCGCCTGGCGGGCCTGGTGGAGGCCGGGCTGCTGAGCGAGCCGATGGCGGTGCAGGTGGCGCGCTCCACCGGGCAGACCACGGCGCGCCTCGCGGAGTGGCAGATCGACTCCTTCCTGGAGGGGCTGACGGAGCCGCCGGAGCCGGGGATGACCCGTACGGAGGTCACGTACCCCCTCGTGGAACTGCTGCTGCCCGAGCTGGAGGAGTTCCTCGTGTACGTGTGGCGGCGCCAGCTGGCGGCCGCGACCGGGCGCGTGGTGCAGGTCGCGGACGACGAGGAGATGGTCGACCGGCGGCTCGCGGTGGGCTTCGCGGACCTGGTGGGCTTCACGCGGCTCACGCGCCGGCTGGAGGAGGAGGAGCTCGGCGAGCTGGTCGAGGCCTTCGAGACGACGGCGGCGGACCTGGTCGCGGCGCACGGCGGCCGGCTGATCAAGACGCTGGGCGACGAGGTCCTGTACTGCGCCGACGACGCGGCGACGGCGGCGGAGATCGCGCTGCGGCTGATCGAGACGATGGAGGTCGATCCGCAGATGCCGGAGCTGCGCGTCGGCATCGCCTTCGGCACGGTGACGACCCGGATGGGCGACGTGTTCGGGACGACGGTGAACCTGGCGAGCCGGCTGACGTCCATAGCGCCGAAGGACGCGGTCCTGGTGGACGGGGCGATGGCGGAGGAGCTGGGGCGTACGGGTGCGGCGCCGGTCTCGGAGAAGGAGGCCGAGTCGGAGGAGGGCGGCGGCGGGTACCGCTTCGCGCTCCAGCCGATGTGGCAGCGGCCGGTGCGCGGGCTGGGTGTCGTGGAGCCGTGGTCGCTGACGCGGCGGAAGCGGCCGACGGCCTGAGGGCTAGGATCCCCGGATAAACGTTCGTTAACCGGGAGGGCCGCTGTGGTGTCTGGGTCGGAGTTCGTTTCGGTACGTCGGCACGGTGACGACGGGGTCGTCGAGCTGGTGCTGGACCGCCCGAAGGCGATGAACGCGGTGTCGACGGAGATGGCCCGGGCCATCGGGGCCGCCTGCGCGGGGCTGGCCGCGGATCCCTCCGTGCGGGTGGTCGTGCTCTCCTCCGCGGCCGAGAGGGCGTTCTGCGTCGGGGCGGACCTCAAGGAGCGCAACTCCCTGTCGGACGCGGAGCTGGTGCGCCAGCGGCCGACCACGCGGGGTGCGTACGGCGGCGTGCTGGAGCTGCCGATGCCGACGATCGCGGCCGTGCACGGCTTCGCCCTCGGCGGCGGCTTCGAGCTGGCGCTGGCCTGTGACGTGATCGTGGCCGACGAGACGGCGGTGGTGGGCCTGCCGGAGGTGTCGGTGGGCGTGATCCCGGGCGGCGGCGGCACGCAGCTGCTGCCCCGTCGGGTGGGCGCGGCCCGAGCGGCGGAGCTGATCTTCACGGCGCGCCGGGTGGAGGCGGCCGAGGCGCTGTCCCTGGGCCTGGTGGACTCGGTGGTCGCGGCCGGGACGGACACGTCCGAGGCGCTGGCGCTGGCGGCGCGGATGGCCGCGAACTCCCCGGTCGGGCTGCGGGCCGCGAAGCGGGCGCTGCGGCTGGGGCACGGGATGGACCTGGCGGCCGGGCTGGAGATCGAGGACGCGGCCTGGCGGACGGTGGCCTTCTCGGGCGACCGGGCGGAGGGCGTGGCGGCGTTCAACGAGAAGCGCAAGCCGAGCTGGCCGGGGCAGTAGCGGGTCCGGGTCAGGGGGGTGGGGGCCGTACGCCCTCACCCTTTGTGATCTTGGTGCCACCGAAAGTCGCGCCAATTGTCACCAAATCAGACAAAACTCCCTAACCTGGGGTGATGGGAGTCGACGGGCGGCTGCGAGCCGTCGTGGGCCTCGCGCAGGCCATGGCCGCCGCGTGTGCGCCACGGGACAGTGTGCGGGCCGCGGCGCGCGGGGCGCGGCTGGCGATGGACGGGTCCTTCGCCGCCATCTCTGCCTGGGAGCGCGAGCGCGGCCGCCTGCGGGTGCTCGTGAACGAGGGCGAGCGCCGGGTCGGCGAGGAGGAGTTCCCCGAGGACGAGTCCTATCCCGTCCACGACTTCCCGGAGATCACCGAGTTCCTCCACGAGCGCTGGGTCGGCGGCGGCGGGCCGCACGCCTGGGTGGAGAGCGCGGTCGGCGACCGCCCCGGGCGCCGCGGGGAGGCCCTGCGCCGCCGCGGGCGCGGGAGCTGCGTGGTCGCGCCCATCGTGCTGAGCGGGCGGGCCTGGGGTGAGCTCTACGTCGCCCGCGACGAGGGGCTGGCGGACTTCGACGAGGACGACGCCGAGTTCGCGACCGTGCTGGCCGCGGTCGTCGCCGCCGGACTCGCGCAGAACGAGCGCCTGGAAGAGGCCCGCCGGCTGGCCTTCACCGACCCGCTGACCGGCCTCGCGAACCGGCGGGCCGTCGACATGCGGCTCGACGAGGCCCTGGAGGAGCACCGGCGGACCGGGGCCGTGGTCAGCCTGGTCGTCTGCGACCTGAACGGCCTGAAGAAGGTCAACGACACCCTCGGCCACGCCATGGGCGACCGGCTGCTGGAGCGGTTCGGGTCCGTACTGAGCCTGTGCGGGGCCATGCTGCCCGGCGCGCTCGTCGCCCGGCTCGGCGGCGACGAGTTCTGCCTCGTGGGGGTCGGGCCCCCCGCGGACGAGGTGGTGCGGGTGACCGAGGAGCTGTGCGTACGGGCCGCCGAGCTGGAGCTGGGGGAGGGCGTGGCCTGCGGCGTGGCCTCCACAGGGGACCCCATCGGCCCGGTCAAGTCCTCCCGGCGGCTGTTCCGGCTCGCCGACGCCGCCCAGTACAAGGCCAAGGCCGCGCGCTCTCCGAAGCCCGTCGTCGCCGGGCGGGACACCGCCGTGGTGCGGCTCGCCGACGCCGCGCAGGAGGCGATGGGCGAGCGCCGCCGCTTCCGCGGCCGGGCCTAGTGCCGTGGCCCCGTGCCCCGTGACCCCGCCGTCGGCAGGCTAGTGACATGAAGCGATTCAGTCCGTAGGGTGCTGAATATGGATATGCACACTGTCGTGGTGGGAACGTCCGGGACCACCGCCGAGGACGTCATCGCCGTCGCCCGCGGCAACGCACGCGTCGAACTGTCCGGCGAGGCGCTCGAAGCGCTCACCCGCGCCCGCGAGATCGTGGACGCCCTGGCCGCCAAGCCCGAGCCCGTCTACGGGGTGTCCACCGGGTTCGGCGCCCTCGCCTCCCGGCACATCAGTCCCGAGCTGCGCGCGCAGCTCCAGCGCAACATCGTCCGCTCGCACGCCGCCGGCATGGGCCCGCGCGTCGAGCGCGAGGTCGTGCGCGCGCTGATGTTCCTGCGCCTGAAGACCGTCTGCTCCGGCCACACCGGCGTACGGCCCTCCGTCGCCCAGAGCATGGCCGACATGCTCAACGCGGGCATCACCCCCGTCGTGCACGAGTACGGCTCCCTGGGCTGCTCCGGCGACCTCGCGCCGCTCTCCCACTGCGCGCTCGCGCTCATGGGCGAGGGCGACGCCGAGGGCCCGGACGGGACGGTCCGCCCCGCCGGCGATCTGCTCGCCGAGGCCGGGATCAAGCCGGTCGAGCTCCGCGAGAAGGAGGGCCTCGCCCTCCTCAACGGCACCGACGGCATGCTCGGCATGCTGGTCATGGCCCTCGCGGACCTCGGCAAGCTGTACACCGCCGCCGACATCACCGCAGCCATGACCCTGGAGGCGCTGCTCGGCACCGAGAAGGTGCTCGCCCCCGAGCTGCACGCCATAAGGCCGCACCCGGGCCAGGGCGCGGCCGCCGCCAACATGGCCGCCGTACTGGAGGGCTCCGGCCTCGTCCGCCACTTCCAGGAGGAGTCGGCGCCCCGCGTCCAGGACGCGTACTCCGTGCGCTGCGCCCCGCAGGTGGCCGGCGCGGGCCGCGACACCATGGCGCACGCCGCCCTGGTCGCCTCCCGCGAGCTGGCCGCCGCCGTCGACAACCCGGTGGTCCTGCCCGACGGGCGCGTCGAGTCCAACGGCAACTTCCACGGCGCCCCCGTCGCGTACGTGCTGGACTTCCTGGCCATCGCTGCGGCCGACCTCGGCTCCATCGCCGAGCGCCGCACCGACCGGCTGCTCGACCACAACCGCAGCCACGGCCTGCCGCCGTTCCTCGCGGACGACGCCGGTGTGGACTCCGGTCTGATGATCGCCCAGTACACGCAGGCCGCCCTGGTCAGCGAGATGAAGCGGCTCGCGGTACCGGCCTCCGCCGACTCGATCCCCTCCTCCGCCATGCAGGAGGACCACGTCTCCATGGGGTGGTCGGCCGCGCGCAAGCTGCGTACCGCCATCGACAACCTGACCCGGATCATCGCCGTCGAGATGTACGCGGCCACCCGCGCCATCGAGCTGCGCCACGGGCTCACCCCGGCCCCGGCCAGCCGGGCCGCCATCGCGGCGGCGCGGGCGGCGGGCGTCCAGGGCCCCGGGCCGGATCGTTTCCTCGCGCCTGACCTGGCCGCCGCCGACGCGTTCATCCGTACGGGTGCTCTCGTCGCCGCGGTGGAAGAGGTGACGGGCCCGCTCGCGTAACGCACGCGCGAACGAACAGGGGCCGCGCCCGGGGACACGACCCGGGGCGCGGCCCTTCGCCGTTCCCGGCGCCGCCCGCGGGGGCGTCCTACAGGGCGCGCGAGCGGCGTACGGAGAAGGTCACGAACCCGGCTCCGAGACCCAGGCAGAGCGTGCCGCCGAGGAGGTACGGGGTGGTGTCGATACTGCCGGTGTCGGCGAGCCCGAGGGTGACCTCGCCGGAACCCGTGAGCTCGGCGGACCCGGCGGTCTGCACGCTCAGCCCCTCGGAGGGCGCGCCGGAGGCGTCCGTGCCGTGCCCGGGCGCGGTGGCATTGGCCGATGGCACGAACCAGAGGACGGCGAGGAGGGTGGTCGCTCCGAGAGCGGTGAGCATCGATCGACGTGCGGACACGGTGCGATCCCCCTTGTGGCAGCAGCGAATTGGCCCCGTGCGGTGATGCTACGGAAAGGGGCGGGTCGTGGGAAAGCCGGGGGTTCCGCGGGCTTACTCTCCGTCGTATGAACCCTTCTGAGACATCACGATACGTACGGCTTCGGGTCGATTTGGTCCTCGAAGTGCCGGACTCCGCGGCACTCACCGACGCCGCGCTCGCACACATCAAGGCCGACGAATTCATGCCGGACGAGGAGCGGGGCCACGCGGAGGCCGCCGTCCGGGAGGACGAATCGGAGGCGCTGGCCTACCTGGTGGACCCGACCGACCTGGTCGCGGAGATCCCCGGGGTGGAGCTGGCGCAGGCCTCCTGGAGCAGCGAGTCCGTGGAATACGACCCCGAGTCAATGGAGTGGGACCTCGGCGAGGAAGATGGGGACTTCGACGAAGAGACCGACAACGCCTGACCGTGGGATGGACCACATCCCAACGGGATGCGGAACCGATCCGGGCCGTGAACGCGTTGTCACAACGAGGCAGGGGGGTCTGTCCCCCCTGCCCGGGGATGTACGGGGTTCCGGCAACGATGGAGTGGCGTGTGAGGACGGACAGCAAGCGACGGAGAAGGTCCCTGGTGGCCATATCCGCCGTGCTCGGTGGCGTACTGATGCTCTCGGCCTGCAACGACGGGGGCGGCGACCAGCCCAAGGGCAGCGGGGAAGCGTCCGCGAAGTCCCAGGCGGACGTCGACGCGGCGGCGGCCAAGGACACGTCCAAGGCCCGAATAACCATCACGCCGAAGGACGGCGCCACCAACGTCGGCCTGAACGACGCCGCCAACGTGGCCGTCAGTGACGGAACCCTCACCCAGGTCGAGCTGAAGACCTCCGAAGGCGCGGCCGTGACCGGCAAGATAGCCGCCGACGGCAAGAGCTGGAAGCCGGACGCCGCGCTGAAGCGCTCCACGAAGTACGCCCTGTCGGCGACGGCGAAGGACGAGGCGGGCCGCGAGGCGCACGAGAACGCCTCCTTCACCACCGTCTCCCCGGAGAACAGCTTCGTCGGCTCCTTCATGCCGGACGAGGGCAAGACCGTCGGCGTGGGCATGCCGGTCTCGATCACCTTCAACAAGCCGATCAAGGACAAGAAGGCCGTCCAGGCGGCCATCAACGTCACCTCCAGCAGCGGCCAGGAGGTCGTGGGGCACTGGTTCGGCGCGCAGCGCCTGGACTTCCGCCCGGAGAAGTACTGGACGGCGAACTCCACCGTCACGCTGAAGATGGCGCTGGACGGGGTGCAGGGCGCTCCCGGCATCCAGGGCGTGCAGAACCGCACCGCCACCTTCAAGATCGGCCGCAGCCAGGTCACCACGGTCGACGTGAAGACGAAGAAGATGGTCGTCACCCGTGACGGCGCGGTCCTCAAGACCATCCCGATCTCGGCCGGCTCCCCGGAGAACCCGACCTACAACGGTCAGATGGTGATCTCCGAGAAGTTCAAGGAGACCCGGATGAACGGTGCCACCGTCGGCTTCACGGACGACGACGGCAAGGGCGAGTACGACATCAAGGACGTTCCGCACGCGATGCGGCTGTCGAACTCCGGCACCTTCGTCCACGGCAACTACTGGGGATCGGACTCGATCTTCGGCTCCGCCAACACCAGCCACGGCTGCATCGGCCTGAACGACGTCAAGGGCGCCGGCGACCCGAACCAGCAGGGCGCGTGGTTCTTCGACAACTCGCTCATCGGCGACGTGGTCGTCGTGGTCAACTCCCCGGACAAGACCATCAAGCCCGACAACGGCCTCAACGGCTGGAACCTGAGCTGGGCGGACTGGAAGGCCGGCTCGGCCGTCTGACGCACCGCAGCGACTGAACCCCGGCGGACGGCGGGGAACCCTTCACCGGGGTTCCCCGCCGTCCGTCTTTTCCGTCCGCCTGCTCGTTTCCGTCCGCCTTCTCCTCCGGCTCTTGTCCGAGGCCTGTCCGGCGATCAGGGCCGCTGCCCAGTTTCGGCCGCATGTCCTTCACCTACCTCCGGCGCGGGGGCGGGGCTGGGGTCCGTGGCATGACGATCGCGAAGCTCTCCGGCCCCCCGGCCGACGCCGAGGTGGACGGCTGGGCCGCGACCCTGGTCGCGGCCCACGCCGCCGATCTGCCGGGCGTGCCCGCGCCGACCCGGGTGGAGATCGCGGGCCGGCTCCAGGTGCCGCCGGCCCGCGGCCGGGCCGCGCTCTGGATCGCCGACGGCAGCGCGGCCGTGGCCGGGCTGCTGCTGTTCACGGACGAGGCCAACAGCCACACCGCGTTCCTCGACGTGCTGGCGGTACGTCCGGACGCGCGCCGGCAGGGCATCGGTACGGCCGTGTGGCAGCGGGTCCGCGAGGAACTCCTCGCGCAGGGACGGACCTCGGTCGAGGCGATGGTGGACCTGGGCGGCCCCGGGCAGGCGTTCGCGGAGTCCCTCGGGTTCCGCAACGTCCTGCCGATGGCCTGGTACGTACAGGACGTCACCCGCCCGCAGCCGCCGCAGGCTGCGGTCACCCCGGGATACGAGCTGCGCGCCTGGCACGGCCCGGTGTCCGACGACTGGGCGCGGCCGGTGGCCGAGGCGCACGGGGCGATGGAGGACGCACCCATGGGGGACGTGGAGGAGAAGATCGAGCCCTGGACCCCGGAGCGGCTGCACGCGGCGTACCGGCTGATCCTGGACCGGGGCGGCGAGGTGACCACGGTCGCCGCGGTGACCGGGTCGGGCGAGGTGGCGGCGTACACCGAGCTGGTCCTGCCCGACCCCGGCGGCGAACGCGCCCTCCAGTACGACACGGTCGTCGTCCCCGCCCACCGCGGCCGGGGCCTCGGCCGCGCGGTGAAGCTGCGCATGCTGGAACTGGCGGCACAGCGGTACCCGGGCCTGCGGCAGATCGCCACCACGGTGGCGGACGAGAACACCCCGATGCGTACGGTGAACGAGTCCCACCGCGCCGAAGTCGCCGAACACCGCCGCCGCCAGCCGGTTCCAGCCCAGCACGTCCTGGCGCCGCCCCACCAGGTACGCCGGTACGTCCTCCATGGCGTCCAGCAGCGTCCGCAGCCCCGGGCGGACCTGCTGCGGGCGCGGAGCCGCGCGCCGCTTGCGGGGCCTGGGCTGCGCCAGGTGGTTGAGGTGCTCGGTCTCGGTGGCGCCCAGGCGCAGCGCCCGCGCGATGGCGTCCAGGATCTCCGCCGACACGTTGTGCCCGCTGCCCTGCTCCAGGCGCGTGTAGTACGCGACCGACACCCCGGCCAGCATCGCCAGCTCCTCGCGGCGCAGCCCGGGAACGCGCCGGTGGCGCCCGTGGTCGGGCAGCCCCACGTCCTCGGGGCGCAGGCGCGCCCGCCGGGAGCGGAGGAACTCGCCGAGCTCGGCTCGCTGGTCAGGCTGGTCCATGCACCCCAGTATCGCCGGGCGGTGCTGCGGGCGGCGGGCTGTGCCTGACCCTGCCAGGGGTAGGCACGCCAGTCCTAGGCAGAACAGGGCAGGACAGGGAGCTGGGTGGCGGCCCCCGGGTCCGGCAGGCTGGGAACCACCCCAGACGTTCCGAGGAGCACCCCCATGTCAGTCACGCCCATCACACCCCTCACCCGCGTCGCCGCCGTAGCCGCCCCCGCCCCCAAGGCCCCGCTGGAGCGCACCACCGTCCCGCGCCGTCCGGTCGGCGAGCACGACGTGCTCATCGCCATCAAGTACGCGGGCATCTGCCACTCCGACATCCACCAGGTCACCGACGGCTGGGGCGAGGGCATCTACCCCATGGTCCCGGGCCACGAGATCGCCGGCGTCGTCACCGAGGTCGGCCCGGGCGTCACCCGGTTCGCGGTGGGCGACCGGGTCGGCGTGGGCTGCTTCGTCGACTCCTGCCGGGAGTGCGAGTACTGCCTGCGCGGGCAGGAGCAGTACTGCGCCAAGGGCATGACCGGCACGTACAACGCCCTCGACAAGAGCGGCGAGCCCACCTACGGCGGCTACTCCACCCACATCGTCGTCGACGAGAACTACACCGTCCGGATACCCGACGGCCTCCCCCTCGACGTCGCCGCCCCGCTGCTGTGCGCCGGCATCACCCTCTACTCCCCGCTCAAGCACTGGGGGGCGGGCCCCGGCAAGAAGGTCGCGATCGTCGGCCTCGGGGGCCTCGGCCACATGGGCGTCAAGATCGCGCACGCCCTGGGCGCGGAGGTGACCGTACTGTCGCAGACCCTGCGCAAGCAGGAGGACGGGCTGAAGCTCGGCGCCGACCAATTCCACGCCACGAGCGACGAGGCCACCTTCGAGGAGCTGGCCGGCCGCTTCGACCTGATCGTCTCCACCGTCTCCGCGCCCCTCGGCTTCGACGCCTACCTCGGCCTGCTGAAGGTGGACGGCGCGCTGGTGAACGTGGGCGCCCCGGAGGAGCCGGTCGCGCTGAACCTGTTCTCCGTCATCGGCGGCCGCAAGACGCTGGCCGGCTCGATGATCGGCGGGATCGCCGAGACCCAGGAGATGCTCGACTTCTGCGCCGAGCACGGGCTCGGCGCCGAGGTCGAGGTGATCGGCGCCGACCAGATCAACGAGGCCTACGTCCGGGTCCAGGCGGGCGACGTCCGCTACCGGTTCGTCATCGACGCCGCGACGATCTGACCCGGGCAGTCCGGAGGCCCGGCAGTCCGGCCCGCTAGGGGACGTACCACTGCTGGGTCTTGAGCCCGGGGGTGCAGTTGACGACGGTCAGCTCGTTTCCGGGGCCGTTGTCGGTCAGGCACTGCACGCCGCGGCCGTCCTTGATGTAGTACGCCCCCGAGGTGGGCGCCTTCTCCAGCGTCCACGCGAAGGTGCCGGCCGCGCCGCCGCCGTAGACGGCGAGGAGCCGCACCTTTCCGACGGTGCCGTACGGCACGCCGAGCAGCGGACCGCTCAGGCTGCACGCGTTGAACCTGGACGCCTGGGGGGTCGAACGGGCCCAGCCGAACTCGGTGTGGCCGCCCATGACCACCCTCGTGCCGCCCTCGACGGCGGTGCTGGCGAGGCCCACCTTGAGCCCGTCGCCGACGTTGGTGATCGCGCCCCAGCCGTCGCCGCCGCAGCCCTGCGGGGCGGTCGGGGCCTGGGTGGCGGGCGGGGGAGCGGGCTTGTTGCCGGAGCCGCCGGGGCCGGTGGAACTGCCGGTGCCGCCGGTGGGCTGGGTGCCGCCGGAGCCGCCGGCGTTGCCCTGAGCCGTGCCCGGAAGCGGGCCCGGGGTCTGGCCCGCTGCCGGGCTGCCGCCGTCGGGGGAGGGCACCGAGCCGGGGCTGGCGGCCGCACTCGCCGCGCCGCCGGGTGACGCCGAGCCGGCGGGGGCCGCCGTGGACACCACGGGACCCGGGCCGGGCGCCTGCGCGTCGTGCCGATCGGCACCCCGGTCGATGTACAGCGTGGTGCCGACGCCCACCACGACCACGACGGGCATGAACAGTGCGACGGTCCGGCCCCGGCGGGCGCGCAGCGCGGGCGCGGATGCGGGTGCGGCCGCGGGCTGGTGCACGGTCGCGGGTACGGGTACGGGTACGGGCGAGGGCGGTACGGGTTCCGGCTCCCCGGCGGCGGCGCGGCGTGCCGCGGCGGCCATCACCGCGGCGTCGGGGTACCGGTCCTCGGGCTGCTTGGCGAGCGCGCGGGCGACGAAGGCCCGTACCGCTTCAGGGAGCGGGGCCGGAAGCTCCGGCGCGGGCTCCCGGATGTGCTTGAGCACGACCTCCAGTACCGAGGAGCCGGGGAAGGGCGCCTCGCCGGTGAGCAGTTCGTAGCAGACGACGCCGAGGGAGTAGAGGTCGGACGCCGGGACGGCCGCGATGCCCTCGGCCTGCTCGGGGGCGGTGTACAGCGCGGTACCGAGCACCGCGTGCGAGGCGGTGAGACGGGTGCCGCCGGTGGAGCGGGCGATGCCGAAGTCGGTGACGGTCACGCGGCCGTCGGGGCGGAGCATCAGGTTCGACGGCTTGATGTCGCGGTGCACGATGCCGCGCCGGTGCGCGACGTGCAGGGCGTCCAGCGTCTGGGCGGCGATGTCCAGCACCTCGGCGACGGGCAGGGTCCCGCGCTCCGCGCGCACGTCCTCCAGCGGCCGCCCGTCGACGAGCTCCATGACGATGTACGCGGCCGCGTCCCGGGCTTCGCCCTCGCCCTCGCCGTAGTCGTGGACGTCCACGATGCCGGGGTGGTTGAGCGCGGCGAGGATCTTGGCCTCCCGCCGGAAGCGCGCGGCGAACGTGGGGTCGTCCAGCAGCGCCGGCAACAGGATCTTGACGGCCACGTCCCGATCCAGCACCCCGTCACGGGCCCGCCAGACCTCCCCCATGGCCCCACTGCCGAGCCGCTCGCCGAGCGTGTACCGCTCCCCGAGCACGGTCCCCTGATCCCACATGTCCCGTCCCCCCGCACCCCTGGCCCGCCCAGGTCCCCCAACCGCAGTCTGTCAGAGTCGAGTTGACACCCGAATCCCGGGCATCACACCGCGTCCGTGATCCGGGTCGTACTCCCAGCGCCAGTCGTGGCTCACGGCCGGTGGGCGGCGAGGGAGGCGTGGGCGGCGTCGAGGTTCCGGCCGATCTCGGCCGCAGCCCGGCGGGCCTCGGCGGCGTCGCCCGTGGCGGCCGTGTCCTCCCAGCGGCGCAGCTCCTCGGCGAGGTGGGGCTGCCGTTGGATCTGGACGTACGCCGCCCACTGGGCGATGAACCGTTGCAACGGGGCGAAGTCGGAGCCCAGCCGGGACTGGTCCGCGGCCTGGTCCAGCTCCCGCGTGAAGGCGGGCAGCGCCGCCGGGCAGATCTGCGCTACAGCCTGCCGCAGCGCGGTCACGGTGGACGGCGGCTGCGGGATGAGCGGCTGCCCGGCGGTGGACGTGGTCACGGTTGCTCCCATGGGCGGGATTCTGGGTCCCTGGCGCCGGCGTACCCAGCGGAACCGTGGCGCTGCCGCCCGAAGGGGTGAGCCCCGCCGAGGGTTCGGCGGGGCGGGGGTCGGGCTCCTGGCGGGGTCAGCCCTCGGCTCGGGCCACGCCGATCGGGCAGGAGACGCCCGTGCCGCCGATGCCGCAGTAGCCCGCCGGGTTCCGGTCGAGGTACTGCTGGTGGTAGGCCTCCGCGGGCCAGAACGGGCGCTCCGCGGCGGGGAGCACCGCCGTGGTGATCGCGCCGTAGCCCGAGGACGTGAGGACCCGCTGGTACGCGTCCCGGGAGGCCTCGGCCGTGGCCTGGTGGGCGGGGGAGTGGGTGTAGACCGCCGAGCGGTACTGGGTGCCGACGTCGTTGCCCTGGCGGAAGCCCTGGGTGGGGTCGTGGGACTCCCAGAACAGCTTCAGGAGCGCCTCGTAGGAGACGAGCGACGGGTCGAAGACCACGCGGACGACCTCGGTGTGGCCGGTGAGGCCCGAGCACACCTCCTCGTACGTCGGGTTCTCGGTGTGGCCGCCCTGGTACCCGGCCAGGGTGGTCCACACCCCGGGGGTCTGCCAGAACTTGCGCTCCGCCCCCCAGAAGCAGCCCAGCCCGAAGTCCGCGACTTCCAGGCCCTCCGGGTACGGGCCGGCCAGCGGGTTGCCGAGCACGGTGTGGCGCTCGGGCACGGCGAAGAGAGGCTCCGCGCGGCCCTTCAGGGCCTCCTCGCGGGTGACGAGCTCGGGCGTGCGGCGGTACGAGAACATGGATTCCCTCCTTGGTAGTCCTCACAACGGCCGGGGGCGGGCCGGGATTCCCCGACCCGCCCCCGACCCGCCCCCACTCCGTCCGTGCTACCCGTTCAGAGGCCCGGCGTGGCCACGCCCACGGCCCAGTCGCGGGCGTACAGGTACCGGCGCTTCGGCGATCCCGCGTAGGACCACGGAAGGGCGCCGATGTACCCGTCGATGTGGCGGAACTGCTCGACCGCCTGCTCGTCGCGGTCCTGCCAGAACAGCAGGTACGCCAGCAGGTGCCGCATCCGCGCCGTCCCGGGGTGATCGTCCCCGGCCGCCGCCAGGTCCAGCAGCGCCGCGTCCACAGCGGCGACGATCTCCGGCTCCTTGAAGAACGTCTCGGCCGCCAGGTCGCTCTCGTCCGTCTCCTGCTCGAAGTACGCGATCAGCGGCAGCAGCGACATCAGGTCGCCGGGCTCCCCGGCGGCAGCCGACTCCCGGGCGAAGGCGAGCGCCAGCTCGTGCGAGCCGCGCCACTTGCGGCACCAGTACTGCAGCCCGCTGATGTGGGACCACAGCACCTTCGGGTCGCGCTCGACGACCTGCTCCCACAGCTCCCGGTACCGCTCGTGCGAGTAGCCCAGGCCCTGCCCGATGGGCTGCTCCACGATGTACGGGGTCGGGTCCGCGGGGTCGGCGAGGCGCTGGGCCTCGTGGGCCGCCTCCTGCGCCTTGATCAGCAGTTCGTGGAAGAGCCGGAACTGCTCCTGGGTGGTGCGGCTGCCCGACTGGCCCCCGCGTACGTTCCACGCCACCATGATCGCGGTGTCGGCGTCGACCAGGGCCGCCGTCGGGTCCGTGGGCCGCGCCGTGCGCCAGGCCAGCAGCCAGGCGTCGTCCTCGGCGGCCGCCTCGGCCAGCGGGCGGACCCGCTCCATGCGCTCGTGCCAGTCCTGCCCGGCCGCCTCGATGTACGCGGCGCCCGCTTCCCAGTCGCCCGACCGGACCGCCTCCAGGGCGGCGGCCCGCTCCGGCGGCACCGGCGCGGGGTTCTCGGTGTCGAGGTCGGCTTCCGCCACGAAGCCCAGCGCGACGACCGCGGCCGCCTTCGCGGCCGCCTGCCCGGCCTCGATCGCTTCCGTACCGGCGTTCAGCGTCCCGATCTCCGCTTCCAGCCGCTTCGCCTTGCGGATGTAGTAGACGCCCCGCAGGACCTTGAACGCGCCGGCCAGCAGGAGCAGGCCGAGGATGTAGAGACCGATCACGGGGCGAGCACCAGCTTTCGCAGAGGTTCGGTGTCGGGCCGGTCCGCCACGGCGGACTCCAGGGCGGCGGTGAGCTGCTCCTCGAAGCCGTCGGCCGGGTAGCTCAGCGTCGCCGAGTCGGCCCAGGACAGCTTCCAGTGGGCGCTGCCGCGAGCCGTCAGCTCGGCGGTGACCAGCTGGTTCAGCGCGCGCCGCAGCACGGGGCGGGCGAACTCGCGGGCCGTGCGGCCGGTCGCCGCGGCCGCCTCCTCGGACTTCGGGAAGCGCTCCGCGATGCGCCAGCGCACCGCCGGGTCGGCGTCGATCGCGGCCAGCAGCGCGGCCAGGTCCGGCCCCGCGCCCTCGGCGGCGAAGGCCTCGCGGATCTCCTCGGCGCCCTCGCCGACGTACCGGGTCATGCTCTCCTGGACCAGGTCCGCCCAGTCCACCCGCTTCAGCGCGAGCGCCTCCGGGGTCAGGACCGCCTGCTCCAGCGCGGCCATCGACGCGTCCGCGTCGGACAGCAGGTCCAGTGACGGGCGGGCCGCCCGGCCGCCGCGGCCGTCGTCGGGCAGGGCCTCGATGCGGGCCACGCGCTCGGCGAGCGCGGGGTGCGAGTCGTACGGGGAGGCGGGCTCGGTCGACAGCTCGCGGCGCAGGTCGTCCAGCTCCGCCGAGCGGGCGTCGAGCAGGTGGCGCAGGCCGCCGAAGACCTGGCCGGGCCGGGGCAGCAGCTGCGCGCCGACGCCGAGCGTGGCGTAGGAGTCCATGTAGAAGTCCTGCGCGGGGCCGATGGCGTTGAGCTCGCGCAGCGCGGAGGCGGCCGAGTCGCGGCCGGCGATCCGGACGGAGGCGAGGTCGGCGGCGAGCTCCTGGCGGCGGGCGCCGGCGAGGGTGGCGCGCTGGTAGAACTTCCCGTACGCCGTGTAGAGCGAGGCCATGGCGCGGTACATGGCACCGTCGCCGGTGGTGTCGATCTCCTTGGCCTTCTTGCCCGCGGCGATCCGCTTGTCGGCCTTCTTCTCCTGCTTCGCACGCTCCTTGGCGACCTTGGCATCGGCCCGGTCGTGGAAGTGCCCGATGGTGCGCAGCAGTTGGGCGCGGCCGCGTGCGATCAGCGGCGTGAGGCGGGTGTCGAGGTTGGCGTAGTGGCCCATCTCGTGCGCGAGCACGGCGCGCAGCTGCATCTCGTCCAGGCCCGTCATCAGGGGCAGTCCGACGTAGAGCCGGCGGGTGCCGGGCCGCAGGCCGAGCAGCCTGGAGTCCTCGCTGACGGCCGCGTTGACCTCGGCGATCAGCACGATCTCGTCGGGTGCGCGGGTGCCGACCTGTTCGGCGACCTCGCGCACCGTGCGCCACAGGACAGGCTCCTGCTGCTCGTTGACGGGGACGCCGGGGATCGGGTCGCCCTTGGGCGTGCGGAGCATGAACATGCCGCGCACGATCGGGACGGCGAGGACGACGGAGACGATGAGGAGCTTGAAGAGGGCCGGGCCGCGCAGCCCCGCCGTCGCGAGCGCGATGTCGATACCGGCGAGTACGGCCAGCAGTGCGACGCCGAGCAGATAGAAGCCTGCGAGCAGGGCAAGGGCGCGCGTGGCGCGCAGTGAAGCGCCCATATGGAACAGATCCCCCCACGGGATGGTGCGGTATTTACGCGCACCTTATGGGTAGGGGTTTTGCCGTTGCGAAGGGGGGTCCACCCCGGAGCCCCCCGTCGGCGGGGCCCCCGTCGGCGGGGCCCGCCCGGGAGCCCCCGTCAGCGCCTCACCCCCGCATCACCGCGGCAGCGTCGCCGGGGAGCCGCCGTTGGCCTCGTAGCCCGCCACCGCCAGCGCCCGGTACACCGCGTACGAGGCCGCCGGGTCCGCCGAGGCCGACCACGGCAGGGCGCCCACGTACCCGTCGACGTGCCGCACCTGCTCCATGGCCTCCGCCCAGCGCTCCATGTTGACCAGGCACCACAGCAGCAGGTGCCGGACGTGCGCCAGCATCGGGTCGTCCTGCCGGGCGGTCGCCACCGCGTACAGCGCGCCCTCCACCGCCCGCGTCACGACCGCGCTCTCCCAGAAGCTGCGCACCATGACGACCTCGGGGATGTGCTCGTACACCGCGAACAGCGGCAGCGCCGCCAGCAGCGAACCCTGCGGGGCGCGCGCCGCGGCCGCGTGCGTGAAGGCGTCGGCCTTCTCCCGCGAGCCGTGCCACTTCTCGCACCAGTAGTTCAGCGCCGCCAGATGCGCGCCCATGTGCTGCGGGGCCCGGTCGATGACCTGCGCCCACAGCGCGTCGTACTGCGCCTCCGAGTAGCCGAGCGCCCGTCCGATCGCGAGCTCGGTGATGTACGGGACCGGGTCGCCGGGGGCCAGCAGCGCGGCCTTGCGGCACGAGTCCAGGGCCTCCTCCAGGATGATCCGGTGGTCGTCGGAGCCCACGCCGCCCGAGTGCCGCCACGCCTGCTGCACCAGCAGCTCCGCGTGCACCTGCGCGCCGCCCGCGTCCTTCGGGGAGTCCAGCCGCCAGGCCTTCAGCCACTGCGCTCCCGCACCCGGCTGGCGCACCAGCTCCAGCGCCGCCGCGCCGCCGAAGGCCTGCACGCGCTGCCAGCGCAGCTCGCCCTCCTTCGGGGTCCCGGCCAGCAGGGCTGAGGCGGCCTGCCACTGCCCGGTGCGCTGCACGTTGTCCAGGGCGTCCATCAGGTCCTGGTCGGGCCCCGGGATCCGGATGTCGAGGTGCTCCTGCAGGTCGAACCCGTAGTCCGCGGGGTCGGCGGCGTCGGGGCTGCCGGGCGCGACCAGGCGCAGCCCGCCCCGCCTGCGCCGTACGTACGGACTGACGGCGGCCACGACCAGGCCCATCGCGAGCAGGAACAACAGAATCTCCATGCCCCCAGCGAACCAGACCCACCCGGCCGAAGGCCAATACGGGGGAGGACCGGGCAGTTCCCGGGGCATAGCATCTGCCCATGAGCGACGACAGCCACGAGCACCAGAGCTTCGAGACCCGCGCGATCCACGCGGGCAACACCGCGGACCCGCTGACCGGCGCGGTCGTGCCCCCGATCTACCAGGTGTCCACGTACAAGCAGGACGGTGTCGGCGGACTGCGCGGCGGCTACGAGTACAGCCGCAGCGGCAACCCGACCCGGACCGCGCTGGAGGAGAACCTCGCGGCGCTGGAGGGCGGCCGGCGCGGTCTGGCCTTCGCGTCCGGGCTCGCCGCCGAGGACTGCCTGCTGCGTACGCTGCTCTCCCCGGGCGACCACGTGGTCATCCCCAACGACGCGTACGGCGGCACCTTCCGCCTCTTCGCGAAGGTCGTCTCCCGCTGGGGCGTCGAGTGGTCGGTGGCCGACACCTCCGACCCGGCGTCCGTACGGGCCGCCCTCACCCCGAAGACCAAGGTCATCTGGGTCGAGACCCCCTCCAACCCGCTGCTCGGCATCACCGACATCGCGGTCGTCGCCGACATCGCGCGCTCGGCCGGGGCCAAGCTGGTCGTGGACAACACCTTCGCCTCCCCTTACCTCCAGCAGCCCCTCGCCCTGGGCGCGGACGTGGTCGTGCACTCGCTGACGAAGTACATGGGCGGGCACTCGGACGTCGTCGGCGGCGCGCTCGTCACCGCGGACGCGGCGCTCGGCGAGGAACTCGCCTACCACCAGAACGCGATGGGCGCGGTGGCCGGGCCGTTCGACTCGTGGATCGTGCTGCGGGGCATCAAGACCCTGGCCGTACGGATGGACCGGCACGCGGAGAACGCGGGGCGGGTCGCCGAGATGCTGACGCGGCACCCGAAGGTGCACAAGGTCCTCTACCCGGGGCTGCCCGAGCACCCGGGGCACGAGATCGCGGCGAAGCAGATGCGGAACTTCGGCGGGATGATCTCCTTCCAGGTCATCGGCGGCGAATCGGCGGCGGTGGAGGTCTGCAACCGCGCGAAGCTGTTCACCCTCGGGGAGTCCCTGGGCGGCGTCGAGTCGCTGATCGAGCACCCGGGCCGGATGACGCACGCGTCGGTGGCGGGCTCGGCGCTGGAGGTCCCGGGGGACCTGGTCCGCCTGTCGGTGGGCATCGAAAACGCCGACGACCTCCTGGCCGACCTGACCCAGGCCCTGGCCTAGGCGCCGGCGGAAGCAGAACCGTCACGAGGTGACGGGTGACGAGGCCGCGGCCCCCGGGCTGCGGCCTCGTCACCTGAACTCGCCCTGGAGGAGCCGGAGTTCGCTGGCCAAAGTCGGTTTTCGTATGTCAATCTCACTTCGCTCGTAAACCCTTCACGAGATTGGCTGTCACGATGCCCAAGAAGCGCGCCGCACGTCTGCTCACCGCCGTGATCATCGCCGGGTTCGGCCTCACCGCCTGCTCGCAGACGACCACCTCCAACTCCTCGGAGGGCAAGGGGGGTTCACCGTCCGCCGCAGCGAGCACTCCCGCGGCGGGCAGCAGCGCGCAGCCCACTCCCGCCCCCAGCGCCACGCCGAGCGTCGTGGTCAACGGCAAGCAGAAGCCGAAGGACCTCCCCGCCGATCTCCCGCTGCCCCAGGGCGAGTTGACCTCGGTCACCGGCACGACCGGCGCCTACGTCCTCACCTACACCGCCTCCGACTCCGCGCTCGACGCCTACGCCACCGCCCTCGAATCCGCCGGATACGAGGTGGTCCGCACCCCGGCCGCCGTCACGGGTACCAAGGCGAAGGTCAACGTAATGGTCACCAAGACCCCGGGCACGCTGCAGGTCGCGATCGCGGTGGAGTAGCGGAGTAGCCGCGCCCCGGGGGCTACCAGCCCTCCAGGGGCGGGGAGATGCCGCTCGGCGGGGTCGCCCAGGGGCGGGTCAGGGTCGCCCAGACCGTAAAAGCGACCACCGCCGCGAAGAGGACGGCCCAGCCGAACCGGCGGAGCGCGCGGCGGCGGCGCAGGAGCCGGTCGCCGCGGGCTGCCGCGCCTGCGGCCAGGCCCGGTGGGACCACCGGGTACGGGCCCTCCATCAGGCTCCGCACCCGGGCTTCCTTCCGGTCCGGGAGCCCGCTCACCGCAGCTCCGCCACGGCCCGGTTGCACAGCACCCGGACCCGCTCGGGCGGCAGGCCCAGCTGCGCCGCCGTGACCTCCTCCGCGACCCCTTCGTAGATCCGCAGGACGAGTACGAGCCGCTCCAGCGGGCTCAGCCGGGCCAGCGGCCCGGCGCCCCGGTGGTGGCGCCGGCCGGTACGGGCGAACGCCGCGCACAGTTCCCGGCGGGTGAAGTCGTACGGGTCGTCGCCGCGCACGCGCTGCCAGTTCGCGTACGTCCGGGCCAGCGCGCCCGCCAGCAGCCCGCGGGCCGCCTGCGGTTCGCCGGTCAGCAGGATCGCGACGTGCAGGAGCCGCCCCGCCGCCCCCGCGACGAAGGCCTCGAACTCCGCGTAAGGGCCCCTCCGTTGGTCCACCGCCCACATGGTTCACATAGTGCGGGCAGCGGGACCGTCCAGGTCAAGGGGTCTGACGGGGATGCCGGCTCAGGAAGCCGGGCCGGCGTCGGCCACGGCCGCCATCAACTCCGACAGCGACAGGTTGAAGCGGGTCAGCAGCGCGGTGAACGACTCGCGCTCGTCCTCGCTCCACCCCTCCGTGACCCGCGCCATCAGCTCGCGCCGCGAGGAGCGGACCTCCTCCAGCCGCGCCAGCCCCCGCGGGGACAGGGCGAGCACCACGGCCCGCCCGTCCTCCGGGTGCGAGGTCCGCTTGACCAGGCCGCTGTCGACCAGCGGCGCGACCTGCCGGGTCACCGTGGAGGAGTCGATGCCCATGCCGCCGGCGAGCGCCTTGACGCCCATCGGGCCCTCCAGGTCGAGCCGGTTCAGGAGCAGGTACGCGGCGCGGTCCATCGAGTTGCGGGCCTGGCCCACGCCGCCCAGGCGGGTCTGCTCGGCGCGCCGGGCGAAGACCGCCACCTGGTGCTGGAGCGCGTCGAGGAGACCGCCTCCGGCGGGCGCTTCGGCCGCCGCGGGCAGGTCGGAATTGGCCTGGGTGGAAGGCATGGCCGTGGGCTCTCTTCGCGTGGGTCCGACAAGGATGGGGCACAGCGTACGCGGCCGTGCGGCGGCTCGTACGCCTCGTACAAGAACTGATACGGGCCGCATCCGAGGCCGCTCCACCGGCGTCCCGGATGGCGGGATTTCGCCCCTTCCGGAGCCGCCCCGGGCGGGCCGCCCCGAGTCGGCCGCAGGCCGCACCGCCGACCGACTGCGAGACTGGCGGCATGAGCTACCGCGTGCCCGAGCCCGTCCCGCAGGTCATCCTCGACGACATCCGGGGAGCCCAGAAGATGCTGTCCGGCGTCTCCCGGGTCACCGCGATGGAGGGCAGCCGGCACCTCTCCTCGCTCACCGGCTCCCCGGTGCACCTCAAGTGCGAGAACCTCCAGCGCACCGGCTCCTTCAAGCTGCGCGGCGCCTACGTCCGCATCGCCGGCCTGCGCCCCGAGCAGCGCGCCGCCGGCGTGGTGGCGGCCAGCGCGGGCAACCACGCGCAGGGCGTGGCGCTGGCCTCCTCCCTCCTCGGGGTCCGCTCCACGGTGTTCATGCCCGTCGGGGCGCCGCTGCCGAAGGTGGCCGCGACCCAGGAGTACGGCGCCGAGGTGCGCATGCACGGGCAGGTCGTCGACGAGACCCTCGCCGCCGCCCAGGAGTACGCGGACCGCACCGGGGCGGTGTTCATCCACCCCTTCGACCACCGCGACATCATCGCGGGCCAGGGCACGGTGGGCCTGGAGATCCTGGAGCAGTGCCCCGAGGTGCGGACCATCCTCGTGGGCATCGGCGGCGGCGGCCTCGCGGCCGGTGTCGCCGTCGCGGTCAAGGCGCTGCGCCCGGACGTGCGGGTCATCGGCGTACAGGCGGCGGGCGCGGCCGCCTACCCGCCCTCGCTGCTCGTCGGGCACCCGGTGTCCATCGACAACCCGAGCACGATGGCGGACGGCATCAAGGTCGGCCGCCCCGGCGACATCCCCTTCAAAATCATTGGCGAGCTCCTCGATGACGTGCGTACGGTCTCCGAGGACGCGCTCTCCAGCGCCCTGCTGCTCTGCCTGGAGCGGGCCAAGCTCGTGGTCGAGCCGGCCGGGTGCAGCACGGTCGCCGCCCTGCTGAGCGAGCCCGAACTGTACGCGGGCGGCCCGGTGGTGGCCGTACTGTCCGGCGGGAACATCGATCCGCTGCTGCTCCAGCGCATCCTGCGCCACGGCATGGCGGCGGCGGGCCGGTACCTGTCGCTGCGGCTGCGCGTGGCGGACCGGCCGGGGGCCCTGGCCGGGCTCCTGGGCGTGTTGTCAGTGGTGGATGCGAACGTGTTGGACGTGAGCCACGTACGGACCGACCCGCGGCTCGGGCTCACCGAGGTGGAGGTGGAGCTGCACCTGGAGACGAAGGGCCCGGAGCACTGCAAGGAGGTCGCGCGGTCGCTGCACGGCGCGGGGTACAGGGTGATGAGCTAGCCGCGCCCCGGCGATCGGCGGGCGCTCACGCGTTCCCGTAGCGGAACGCGATATAACGCGATACGGTGCGGCCCGGGCGGTCGGGGGAGCAGCGGGAGCAGCGGCATGTCCCCCGTTCGGCCGGGCGAGGCTTGCCCGGCGCCCATAACATTTGCGTAGGAAACACCCGAAAACACTGGGAGAATCCATATGCCAGGCGCCATTTACGCCGAAGGGCTGGTCAAGACCTTCGGCGATGTACGGGCTCTGGACGGCGTGGACCTCGATGTCCCCGAAGGCACCGTCCTGGGCCTGCTCGGCCCCAACGGCGCGGGCAAGACCACGACCGTGCGCGTCCTGACCACCCTCCTCCGGCCCGACAGCGGCAAGGCCGTCGTCGCCGGCATCGACGTCCTCAAGCACCCCAACGAAGTCCGCCGAGCGATAGGCCTGTCCGGCCAGTTCGCCGCCGTCGACGAATACCTGACCGGCCGCGAGAACCTCCAGATGGTCGGCCAGCTCTACCAGATGAAGGCGAAGGCGGCGAAGGCCCGGGCCGCCGAACTCCTGGAGCGCTTCAACCTCTCCGACGCCGCCGACCGCACCGCCAAGACCTACTCCGGCGGCATGCGCAGGCGCCTGGACCTCGCGGCCGCCCTCGTCGTCAGCCCGCCCGTGATGTTCATGGACGAGCCGACCACCGGACTCGACCCGCGCAACCGCCAGCAGCTGTGGGGGATCATCCAGGAACTGGTCGCCGGCGGCACCACCCTGCTGCTCACCACCCAGTACCTGGAGGAGGCCGACCACCTCGCGCACGACATCTGCGTGGTCGACCACGGCAAGGTCATCGCCCGCGGCACCTCCGACGAGCTCAAGGCCCGTACGGGCGGCGAGCGCGTGGAGGTCGTCGTCCACGAGCGGGAGCACATTCCCACCGCGCGCGAGGTGCTCGCCGGTTTCGGCAAGGGCGAGACCACCTACGAGGAGCACACCCGCAAGCTCACCGTGCCCGTGTCGGGCGGCGCCAAGCTGCTCGCCGAGGTCATCCGCGAACTGGACGGCCGGGGCATCGAGATCGACGACATCGGGCTGCGCCGCCCCACCCTCGACGACGTGTTCATCTCCCTGACCGGCCACGCGGCCGAGCTGGAGGCCGAGGACAACGGCGAGTCCGGCGAGGGCCCCGCGCAGACCAAGGGCAAGGGCCGCAAGGCGCACAAGGAGGCGGCCAAGTGACCACCACTTCCCCGACCCCGGAACTGGCCGCCCCGCGCCCGCGCGGCGGCATCGCCCAGGGGGTCAACGACTCCCTCGTGATGGCCAAGCGCAACCTCATCCGGATGTCCCGGATCCCCGAGATGATCATCTTCGGCGTGATCCAGCCGGTGATGTTCGTGGTCCTCTTCAGCTACGTCTTCGGCGGCTCGATCAGCGTCGGCGGCAACACCTCGCCCGCCGCCTACCGCGAGTTCCTGATGGCGGGCATCTTCGCCCAGACCGTCACCTTCGCCACGGCCGGCGCCGGCGCGGGCATCGCGGACGACATGCACAAGGGCCTCATCGACCGCTTCCGCTCACTGCCCATGGCCCGCGGCGCGGTCCTGACCGGCCGCACCCTCGCCGACCTCGTCCAGACGGCGCTCACCGTGGTCGTCCTGGCCATCGTGGCCCTCATCGTCGGCTGGCGCACCCATGAGAACCTCGGCAAGGTGCTCGCCGGCTTCGGCCTGCTGCTCCTGCTCGGGTACGCCTTCTCCTGGATCGGCGCCCTGATCGGCCTGTCCGTACGCACCCCGGAGGCGGCCACCTCGGGCGGGCTGATCTGGCTCTTCCCGCTGACGTTCATCTCGAACGCCTTCGTCCCCTCCGACAACATGCCGACCTTCCTGCGGCACATCGCGGAGTGGAACCCCTTCAGCGCCACCGTCCAGGCGGCCCGCCAGCTCTTCGGAAACCTCCCGCCGGGCTACGAGGCCCCGGCGGCCTGGCCGATGCAGCACCCGATCCTGGCCTCCGTGCTGTGGTCGCTGCTGATCATCCTGGTCTTCCGCACCCTGGCGGTCCGCAAGTACCGCTCGGCGACGGCGTAGGAGCAGAGCGCGAGAAGCCCGGCCGGGACACCCGGCCGGGCTTCTCTCATGTCTGGACCGTGCGGGGACCGCTCAGCCGGTGAAGGGCTTGACGTCGAGGATCCTGACGGAAGCCTTCTTGCCGTTCGGCAGCTCGTACTGGGCGTCCTCGCCGATCGTCTTGCCCATGACGCCGGTGCCCAGCGGGGACTGCGGCGAGTACGTCTCGAAGTCCGAGGACGCGTACTCGCGCGAGGCCAGCAGGAACTCCATCGTGTCGTCCTCGTCGCCGTCGAAGGCGATCTTGACCAGGGTGCCGGGGGCGACCACGCCGTCGGACGCGGGCGCGGTGCCGACCTTGGCGTTCTCCAGGAGCTGGGTCAGCTGGCGGACGCGGAGCTCCTGCTTGCCCTGCTCCTCCTTGGCCGCGTGGTAACCGCCGTTCTCACGCAGGTCACCTTCCTCACGGGCGGCAGCGATCTTCGTCGCGATCTCCGTGCGTGCGGGACCAGAGAGGTAGTCCAGCTCTGCCTTCAGCTGGTCGTACGCCGCCTGGGTCAGCCAGGTGACGTTCTCGCTCGTCTGGGTCACGGGTGCTCCTCGTCGGTACAGGGGGACTACATGTCCGCCAGCGGCGGACGAAACCACGAGCCTAACAATTCGGGAAGAAAAGGGGGAGGACCCGAAGGTGTCCTGGCGTTCCTCGAACACCCCGCCGCCGAAGCCGGAGCACCCGTGCGGAACCGTGCGGAACCGGGCCGTCCGGGGAGCGCGCCCGCTCCGTCAGCCCCGCGCGTCGCCGGTCGGCCGACAGGCGACCAGCTCGATCATCGTGGCCCGGCCGGTGGTCTTCAGCGAGACCATCTCGTCCACGCGCGCCGCCTTCTGCGGGAAGGTGAAGTCCGCGCGGCCGACCTCGCCGTGCTGCTCGTCCTGCGAGCTCAGGGTGCACACCCCGGCGACCGAGGCGTCCTTGCGCACCTCCAGGTGCACCTTCACCTCGCTGTCCGAGACGACCTGGAACTTGATCACCTCGGCGCTGACGGTCTGCCCGGCCACGTAGTCCCAGCCGATCCAGCCGACCACGCCCAGCAGCCCGACGCCCAGCACCGACCCGACGATCTTGAGCTTGCGGTCCGCACGCTCGTCCGCCGACCGGCCGTACCGGCCTTCGGGCAGTCCCTCGCGCACCGCGCTCATCGATCAATCCTTCCGAGAGGGCCGGGCGGCGCCGTCACAGGCATACCCCCGGAATTTTCCGTCCCCCGATTCGGTCACTATAGAAGCCGCCCACCCTGACGAATCACAGAGGATCCTGTCTTGACCGAGCAGCTTCGACTGATGGCCGTCCACGCCCACCCCGACGACGAGTCGAGCAAGGGCGCGGCCACCATGGCCAAGTACGTGTCCGAGGGCGTGCCCGTGCTCGTGGTGACCTGCACCGGTGGCGAGCGCGGTTCCGTCCTGAACCCCAAGCTCCAGGGTGACAAGTACATCGAGGAGCACATCCACGAAGTCCGCGCCAAGGAGATGGACGAGGCGCGCGAGATCCTCGGTGTGCAGCAGGAATGGCTGGGATACGTCGACTCCGGGCTCCCGGAGGGCGACCCGCTGCCGCCGCTGCCCGAGGGCTGCTTCGCGCTGGAGGACGTCGACGAGGCGGCCGGCCGGCTGGTGAAGAAGATCCGCGCCTTCAAGCCGCAGGTCGTCACCACGTACGACGAGAACGGCGGCTACCCGCACCCCGACCACATCATGACCCACAAGATCTCGATGGTGGCCTTCGAGGGCGCGGCCGACACCGAGAAGTACCCGGAGGCCGAGTTCGGCCCGGCCTACCAGCCGCAGAAGCTGTACTACAACCAGGGCTTCAACAAGCCGCGCACCATCGCCCTGCACGAGGCACTGCTCGCGCGCGGCATGGAGTCCCCCTACGGGGAGTGGCTGGAGCGCTGGAAGGAGTTCGAGCGCACCGAGCGGACCCTGACCACGCACGTGCCCTGCGCGGAGTTCTTCGAGATCCGCGACAAGGCGCTCATCGCGCACGCCACGCAGATCGACCCCGACGGCGGCTGGTTCCGCGTCCCGATGGAGATCCAGAAGGACGTCTGGCCGACGGAGGAGTACGAGCTGGCGAAGTCGCTCGTCGACACTTCCCTCCCCGAGTCCGACCTCTTCGCGGGCATCCGGGAGAATGCGTAGCTATGAGCGCTACGCAGGCAGCAATCGTCCAGTTCCTTCCGCTGGCCGGCGACACCTTCGACAAGAACAAGGTGACCCCCGGAATCCTGGGCTTCATCGTGTTCGCGGCCCTCGCCCTCGGGGTGTGGGGCCTGATGAAGTCGATGAGCCGGCACATGGGCCGGGTGGACTTCAAGGAGGCCCCCGAGCCCGCCGCCCCGGCCGCGGGCCGGGACGGCTCCCAGCCGTAGGGAACCCGCCCCCGCGCGACCGCAGCCGCGCCACCGCCGCCACCGCCCCGGAAGAAGGGGTGGGGCGGCGGAATCCGGCGTGCCTCAGGCGGGCACTCCCATGATCTCCTGCGCGTGCAGGTTCGGGACCAGTGAGAGCCGCCAGGCCTGCCAGCCCTCCGAAGGGTCGACGCCGCGGGCCAGGATCACCCCGTACGTCTCCAGACAGTCCTCCAGGCGCCCGTCCCGCAGCGGATGCGGGGCGCCCGCCAGCCGGGCCAGTTCGGCCCGCGCCTCCTCCGGGGCGCCCGGGAGCGTGTACGGGAGCAGGGTGCAGCGCAGGAAGCGGGCCCAGTCCTCGCCGCGCCGGTCCCCGTACGAGATGAACAGCCGGACCGCCTCCTCGCACAGGCTCAGCGCCTGCGCGGCCTTGGCGTTGCCCGCGTCGACGACCGCGAGCTCCAGGCAGGTCCAGGCCTCGCCGTGGGCCAGCCCGATCCGCCGGAAGTCCGCCCGCGCGTCCACCAGGAGCTGGCGGGCGAAACCCGAGTTCTTCAGGTTCCCCGTCTGCGCGGCGCGCTGGTCCCGGCTCACCCGGCCCGAGTGGTGGCGGGCGTGGGCCAGCCCGTACACGTCCCGCATCCGCGAGAACATCGTGCGGGCCCGCTCCAGCTCCCGTATCGCCCGGTCGCGCTCGCCGGCCTCCTCCAGCGCCTGCCCGAGGTAGTACAGCGTCCACGCCTCGCCGCGGGCGTCCTCCGCCTCCCGGTGCCGGGCGAGCGCCTCGCGCAGCCGCTCCACCGCCGCGCCGGGATCCCCGTCGACCACCCGGGCGCGGCCCAGCTGGGTCAGCGCCCAGGCCTCGCCGCGGTCGTCGCGTGTGCGCCCGTACAGGTCGAGGGCCAGGCGCAGCTCGGCCTCCGCCCGCTCCACCTCGCCGAGGCGCAGGTGCACCTGCCCGAGCTGGAAGTGCGCCCAGGCCTCGCCGTGCACGCTCTCGCTCTCCCGGTGCAGGGTCAGGGACTGGCCCAGCAGCCGCCGCGCCTCCGCCAGGCGCCCCAGGTCGCGCTCGACCGCGGCCAGGGCGTGCAGCCCCCAGGCACGGTCGCCCGCCAGTTCCTCGGAGGCCTGGAGGGCGAGGGCCTCTCGGATCCGGGCCGCGGCCTCGGGGAGGTTGCCCTGGTGGTGCAGGGTGATGCCGAGGGAGATCAGCGCCATGCCCGCGCCCGCTTCCTGGCGGGCCTCCATGTACTGGTCGACGACCGAGGTCAGCGTGGTGCGGGCCTTGTCGAGGTCGCCGAGCTGGCGGGCCGCGATGCCCGTGCGCCACTGCACCGAGCGCCCCAGCCGCCCGTGCCGGCCGGCCTCCACCGCCTGGGTGAGCTCGTTGATCTCCCCGAGGCGGTACAGGTCCCCGCGCAGCAGGCAGAAGTCGCAGAGCGCGCCGAGCAGGTCCAGCACCGCCTGCTGGTCGACGCCCTCCGAGTGGCGCAGCGCCGCGGTGATGAAGCTCGACTCGTCGTCGAGCCAGCGCAGCGCCGCGTCGAGGGAGGCGAAGCCGTGGCCGCCGAAGTGGTTGGCGCGGGTGGACATCTTGCCGTCGACCATGCGGATCACCGAGTCGGCGAGCTGCGCGTAGTTGCGGATCAGCCGCTCGTGCGCGGCCGCCGCCCGGGCCCGGTCCTCGTCCGCGGCCAGGCGCGCCGCCGCGTACGAGCGGACCGCGTCGTGCATGCGGAACCGCTCCCCGCGCACGTGGTCCAGCAGCCCCGCGTCCGCCAGTTCGCGCAGGTGCCGCCCCGCCTCCGCCCGGTCCGCGTCGATCAGCGCGGCGGCCGCCGCCGCGCCGAGCGAGGCCCGGCCGGCCAGCGGGAGACGGCGCAGCAGCCGGCGCCGGTCCTCGGGCAGGCGTGCGTAGGCCAGGTCGAGGGCGTGTTCCAGGGAGGACCCCGGGCCCCCGTCCGAGGCCCGCGCCGAGCCGAGGGGCGCCAGCACGCGCAGCGCCAGCGGCAGCCCCGCGCCCAGCGCCAGCAGCCCGGTCTCCGCCGCGGCCTCCGGTACGGGCCCGCCCGCCGCCCGCGCCCCGGAGCGCAGCACCTCGGCGGCCTCCGGCCCGGCCAGGCGCTCCACCGGCAGCTGGTGCACCCAGGCAGACAGGTCCGCGGGCAGCTCCAGCGGCTCCCGCGCGGTGACCAGCACGAGGCTCTCGGAGCGCTCCGGTACGAGGAGCCGTACCTGGGCCGCGTCCACGGCGTCGTCGAGCACCACCGTCACCGGGAGCCCTTGCAGGTGCTGGTGGTACAACTCGCTGAGCCTGCGCACCTGTTGCTCCGCGGACGCGCCGTCGCGGAAGAGCAGCTGCTCGCGCGGGGCGCCCAGCCGGTTCAGCAGGTGCAGCAGCGCCTCCCGGGTGGGCAGCGGGGCCTCGGCGCTGCCGGTGCCGGTGCCGGTGCCACCGCTTGAGCCGGAGCTGCTTGTGTCGGTGCCGCTTGTGCCGGTGCCGGGGTCGGTGCCTCCCGGGCCGGGTCCCGTGGAGCCGCCCCGCAGGTCCACCACGCAGGCGCCCCGGAACTGGTCCCGCAGCTCGTGCGCGGCCCGCAGCGCCAGCGTGGTGCGGCCCACTCCCGGCTCGCCGTGCAGCACCACGACCACCGGCCGGGTGTCCGTACTGGCCCGCGCGGCCTGCACCCACTGCGCGATACGGGTCAGCTCGGCCCTGCGCCCGGCGAACGCCTCGCCCTGGCGCGGGAGTTGCCCGAAGGACTGCTCCAGGGCGCTGCGCCGGCGGGCCTCCGCGCTGCGGTCCACGGCACGGCGCGGCGGGATGCCGTTGGCGGCCCGGGGCGCCCGCGCCGCCGCGGCCACCGTGCGCTGCTGCTCCAGGAACGGGCGGATCCCGCGCACCTCCAGGGCGGTCAGCCACTGGAGCCGGAGCTGTTCCGCGCCGCCGGGCCGGCCGAGCTCCCCGGCGCGGCGGTTCGCCGCGGGCAGGTGCAGGGCCGTGACCTTGGCGACCGTGGCCGTCGCCCCGGCGACCGCGGCGATGGTGCCCGCCGTCAGCGAGGTGCCCACCGCGACCCCGAGGGCGAGGTCCGCCCCGGCCGCGGCGAGTGCGGCAACGGCCGTCACCAGCAGCGCCGTCGAGGTGTTGGTGCGGCGGAAGGCGTCGCCGATCGACTCGTCCCCGGCCGCCGCCTCGTCCAGGGCCCGTACGTACGCCTCATACTCGGGGGCCGCGCTCGCCGCGAGGGCGTCCAGCGCCTCCTTGCCGCGGGCCAGCAGCGCCGCCCGGTCCACGGAAGCTCCCGATCCGCCCGCCGCCGCGGGCATCGTCCGCCGGGCCTCCTCCTCCACGGCCCGCCCCAACAGCCGTTCGGCCTCACTGCGATGGCTGTCCCGCATCGGCATCCCCCTCAGAGAGCTGGCTCCGCAAACGTGTCCCAAGTGTCCGCCGGGACGCCCGCGAGCGCGAGAGAATCTGAGCTAGTTCAGAGGGAGTTGTCGCGCCAAACCCCGGCCAATCCCCCTGGTGACGTAGAGTATTGACACGATCACCGGTATGAAGATCGTCGCGCGGGTGAAGCTGATGCCGGAGGCCGACCAGGCCGCCGCGCTGCGCTCCACTCTGCGCACGGTCAACGAGGCCGCGTGCCGGGTATCGGCGGTGGCGTTCGAGCGCGGTGTCCCGCGTGAGTACGAGCTGCGCGAGCACAGCTACGCAGAGCTCAAAGCCCGTGGTCTCGGTGCGCAGGCCGCGCAGCACGTCATCAGGAAGACCCGCGACGCGTACACCGCCCTCAAGGCCAACATCAGGGCCGGGAACCTGGGCGGGCCCGGGTCGAAGCGCCGGGTCAGGGCGGAGTCGAAGCCGGTCGCGTTCCGGCCCGAGGCCGCGCAGCCGTATGACGACCGGTGCCTGTCCTGGCAGTACGACCAGCGGACCGTATCGATCTGGACCACCGGCGGACGGCTCAAGAACCTCCGCTTCGCGTGTGCGCCCGACGCGCTCAAGATGCTCCCCGAGCACCGCAAGGGTGAATCCGACTTGATCGAACGCGACGGTGTGTTCTACCTGACCGCCGTCTACGACATCCCCGAGCCCAGGGAGTTGAATTCGGTCAACTATGGTGGCCGGATGGGGAAGCGTTGGGGGACGTGGGGACTGTGCGGGGCGCTGCTGTCGCTGTTGTCGGCGACCGGGTGCGAGCTGCCGCTGCCGGAGCAGGGTTTCCAGGTGCGGCACGAGAAGCCCGTGGCCGCCGATGCCGAGAGCGCCCGGCTGCTGACGCAGTGGCGGTTCGACCAGATGGCCGCCGACCAGCTGAACGCGTACGTCGACCTCCCGTACCGGGTCACCGTCGTCGGCCTCTCCTGCGAGGGCGAGGGCACCGCGTACGACTCCCGGACCCACCGCATCGAGCTCTGCTACGACGACCTGACGCAGGTCCGCGACCTCTTCCGGCGCGCCGGGGCCGGGGCGGGGCGCACCGAGGAGGAAGTGCTCGGCGACCTCGTCCGGGAGACGCTCTTCCACGAGGCGGGCCACGCGCTGATCGACGCCCTGGACCTGCCGGACCAGGGGGACCGGGCCGAGGAGGACGCCGCCGACGACTTCGCCCGGCTGATGCTGCTGGACCAGGGCGCGAGCGGCGAGGAAGCCCTCCTGACCGCCGCCA
Organism: Streptomyces sp. NPDC051183; assembly: GCF_040682455.1. Classification (NCBI taxonomy): domain Bacteria; kingdom Bacillati; phylum Actinomycetota; class Actinomycetes; order Kitasatosporales; family Streptomycetaceae; genus Streptomyces; species Streptomyces sp. NPDC051183. The sequence goes on along the minus strand of NZ_JBFBBA010000006.1, from coordinate 37,100 downwards.
CGGGCTACGACCTAGAGGCCGCCGAGGACCCCGACCCCGACCCCGACCAGCAGGACGTGCACGCCCCCGACGCCGAACGCGCCGAGGCCCACCGCTGCGCGGTCTACGCCGCGTCCCCCGCCCGCCACGAGGCCCTCGCCACCGAACCCCGCGCCACCTGCCCCGCGACCTGGACCCGTACCCGCGACACCTGGACCCGCGACCTGGCCCCGCTCCTGCGGCACTCTCCCTGATCCGGGGGACCGGGGAGAACGGCGCGGGGCCGGGATGGCGGTGCTATCGCTCCGTGTAGCGAAGGAACTGCCAGGCCAGTACGGCCAGAGCGAGCGTCTGCGCGAGCGAGACGATCACGAGAAGGGGGTGAGCGGCGCGAGAGCACCAGAACGCGGATACGCAGACCATCGGCAGGGCCAGGTACGTGAACAGGTCCACGGTCGTCTGAAGCCGCTTGCGCGCGGTGCGGCCCGCATCGCCGCGGTGATAGACCTCCCAGCCGAACACCGTGTTGCGGGCGGCAGTGAGCTCACCCAGCCGTGGTCCCAGCTGGTCGCGGATGTAGCAGCCGATCGCCGAGATCTTCTCGTCGTTGACCAGGTAGGTCCAGCCCAGGATCAGGGAGATCACGGGGACGGCGAGCAGTAGTTGGGCCTGCCCGCTCTGGACGCTGATCGCCACGACCCCGGTGGCGGCGGCGAGCGTGAAGTAGAGCAGATTGTCACGGAAACCTATCCGGGTCTGCTGTTCCTGCTTGATGGAGCCGTACTCGGCCAGTAAGAGCTTGCTCTCGGTGAGGTCATCTGTGGTGGTCACGGTCATTCCTAGGCTCGGGGCGCGGCCGGGTCGACGAGTGGGCGGGCAGGACACCGGGTTTCCGGCCCCTTGCCCGCCCCGAGGGCCCGGAGCACTCAGTCGTCAGTGTGGAAGGACGGCAGGTTGTTGGGGTTGTTCCGGTCGATCCAGCCCTTTCCGTCCGCCGCGATTCCTTCCAGGAGGCGGAAGGTGTGGATGAAGCCGGCCGCATTGAGGTTGATCTCGGAGATTTCCCGGGCGTTCTCGTCCGGCGCCAGTTGATGGGCGTCGGCGTCCTTGACGCGGATGTTCCTGGCCGGGCCGTTGGTGAGGACGAGTTCCAGGTCGTAGCCCGTCTGGGCGCTTTCCGTCACCTGCACGGAGGACAGCGCCTCGAACCGGTAGTTGCTCCGCTGCTCGTTGTCGCGCTTCGCATCGGTGAAATCGAATTCCGAGCTGATCTCGCGAACTCCGTCCTGGGTGACCAGGAACAGCCGGAAGCTGTACCGCGAGTACCGCCAGGGACCGCGCCTCGCGCGCCCCCGCTTGTAGGGGCGTGCGGGCGTCACCAGGATGGTGTGGGTGATCAGGTCGCGCCAGGTGAGCTGGTAGTGCCGGAGGGCTTCGTCGATGAACAGGGTCTTGTCGCAGTTGAGCCAGGTCTCCATTTCCAGCTCGGTGGGGCGCGTGGCGTCCAGGAACGACTTCCAGTTCTGGTGGGCGATCTGACGCTCACTCAGCTTGGTGTCGTGTTCCCGGGTCTCCCTGGCCAGTCGGTGCTCTTCACGCCGGGCCTCCAGCCACAAGGAAGCGGCGGCGTGTCCGGACCAGCCCGCACCGGCCGCGGCCAAGAGGGTCAGGAACATCCGCGACGCGCCGGCATCCGAGGCCGCTGTCGCGAGCATGGCCAGAGCCGTGAAACCGAGAACGCCGAGGGCGACCGCGGACAGGGCCTTCGACGTCGCGGGAATCCGGTCCTGGGGGCCCTGGTCGAACAGGGTGCCCCTGTTGTGGCGGTCCCGGGCGTCCTCGGCGAGGTAGCGGATCAGCCAGGTGACCCGGTCCACATTGATGCGGTTCTCGCGGTAGAGGAGCGCGATCTCGGCGCTGAGGCCGTACCGGATGTGGACGGTATGGCCGAGCCATTCCTGCGGGGCGAATCCGTGCGGCGTACGGATCGCGAAATAGTGGTCGAACGCGTGCCGGACGCGGTTGGTGAACCCGTCCCCGGTGGCGTTGGGGTCGGCCAGGTGCGGGACGTGGGCCTCGGCGGTGGCGTTCGGCCGGCGTTCTCGGCACCACCATCGGCGGCCGAAGCGGACTGCGGTCCAGCCCGCGCAGAGCGCCACCAGCAGCTCGATGACCGCCTCGACAGGTTCCGAGACCAGTGCCGAGATCCAGAGGGCCGCGCTGCCGACGGTGAACAGGACGGCTCGGGCCGGGAAGGCCGCCTGGGCGGCGGCGATGGTGGTGCTCGGGCGGGGCGGCAGGGCCCGCGGCCCGATGGGGTCGGGCTCGAAGTAGGCCCAGATCCGCTGTACCCGGTCGTTGCCGAAGCGGTCCGCCTCGGCCCGCTCGCGGTTCTCTGCCCACAGGGCGTCCTTCAGCCCTCCCGTGAGTACGAGGTCGAGGTGACGCAGGATCGCCTCGCGCTGGCGGGGCGGCAGGGCCCGCAGCCGTTGCAGTACGAGCCCGGTGTCGCTGTCCGCGGTGCTGAGCATCGCCAGCAGTTCGAACGTGATGCGCAGGGCGCTTCGCCACTCTCCCGCGGCGTAGTTCCGCACGAGCCCGGAAGCACGACGCAGCCGCTGGAGCTCTTCGGTGTTGAGGTCGTGGTACGAGCGCGCGCTGAGCATGGCGAGCACCCAGTGGAACTGGACCTCCGCGCTGTCGTGCCCATGAGCGATCGCGTCAGTGATCATGTCGCGGGCACGGCTCGGGATGCCGTCCTCCAGGAACCGCACACCCACCCTGTACTTCTCCGCCGGAGAGGCATCCGGATGGACGAAGTAGACATTGGAATTGTGCACGGTCTCGGCCTGGATTCCGACGGTGGAATCGTATGCCGCCGAGTGGTGCGTGAAACCGCCGTTGTCGTTCATGCCGAGCCACCCGCCGCAACGACCAGGGGCGCCAGCCTGTCCGCCAGCAGGGGGTGATCCGCGATCAGACCGCGCAGCCTCTTGAGCGCCATGGCCGTTCGCTTGGACGATCCGGGGGCGTCCTCCCTCGCCGTCCGGCGGGCGGAGTCCAGATCGACCAGTGCCTCCCGGCAGGTGTCCTCGTCGAGGGCGCCCTCGGCGAGGTGGCGCATCAGGTGTTCGCGGAAACCGTCGAGTTCCGCGACCAGGTCCTTCGGGGCGGACGGCTTCGGGTCCGCGCTGAAGTAGACGTTGCTGTTCTTGACCGAGCCCGCCATGATGCCGACGGTGCTGCTGTGGGCCGTGTTGGTGACGTGCCCGGGGAGTTGGCCGGTCGAACCGGCTCCGTCGGCCGGGCGCGTGGCGAACTGCTGCTGATCACGGACCAGTTCCACGGCCAGCCGGGTGGCGAACGCCGCGGCGTTCGCGGCGGCCCGCGGCTGCCAGCTGCGGTCCGTCGTGCTGCTCTTCGTGCCGTCCGCCCGATCGCTGATCCCTCGGACGATCGCGACCGGCGCCCCGCTGAGATGCCCGGCCTGCGCCACGCCCGCGGCCTCCATCTCGATCGCGAGGGCGTCGTTGTAGTGATGCCGGATCCACTGCGCCTGGGCCGAGATCTTCGAGTTCTGCACGATCTCGCCGGCGGCGATCGGACCGAAGCGCACCTGCGGGGCGTCTCCCTCGCCGGGTACGTCGTCAGCCCAGTCGTTCATGCGGGCCAGGTGCGAGGCGAGCTGGCTGATCTCGTGGGGTGCCTCCCATGCCCGGGGGCGGGCCTTGAGCCCGTCGTCCTCGCTGGTCCCGCCGTGGTAGGCGTACACGTGTGTCGCCATGACCACGTCGCCCAGTCGGGCGCTGTCCCACAGGGCGCCGGCGACACCGACGAATAGCACGGCTGCTGGCGAGAACTCCTGAATCGCGCGCTCGGCGATCACGGCGGCGGATTGGTTCCCCTTGTTCGTCAGGCCGAGCGCAATACGGCACGAGGTGCCCTGCACGGTCCCCACCTCGAACCGCGTCCCGCGCTCATGACGGTGTAACTGAGGACCGGCCAGCCTGCGATGCACTGCCTGGTACTCGAGATTGAGGGCGGTGAGGATCACCACCAGGTCTTGCGACATCTATTTCCCTTCCCCTTTCGGGTTCTCTTCCGTCGTGGATGGCGCAGGTCGGATCAGCGGCGGGAACAGTACGGTCTGCGGTCCGGCGCGGTACAGCCGCGCGGGCCTTCCTCCGGTGGTTCTCCGGCTTGAGCCGGCGGGGACGATGAACCCCTTCGCGGCCTGGACCTTCCTGTAGAAATTACGAGTGTCGAGTTCGGCTCCCCAAACGGCTTCGTACACCTGCTGCAACTCGACTATCGTGAAGCTTTCTCTGCAAAATGCCGTGGCCAGGGGAGAGAATTCGAGCTTGGTGCGGGCCTTTTCGATTCCGTCCGCCGCGATCCGCTGGTGATCGAATGCGAGCTCCACCTTGCCGGACAGAATGGATTCCGCCGGAACCCATGCGGCGTCGCTGGCATCCGTTCCCGCTACCGGGTCTGGGAGTTCCGGCGCGATCGCCAAGTGGGCCACGGAGACGACCCGGCCCCGCGGGTCGCGACCCGAGTCCCCGTAGGTGCCGAACTGTTCGAGGTGCACCCTGCTCGCGGTCAGGGCGGTCTCCTCGTTCAGCTCGCGGTGGGCGGCGTCCAGGATCTCCTCGGTTTCGTGGTTCAGGAATCCACCGGGCAGGGCCTGCATGCCCCGAAAAGGCTCTTCGCCCCGCTCCACGAGGAGGACGCACAGCCGACCTTCATGCAGCGTGAGGATCACGAGATCGACCGTCAGCAGTACAGGCGTGGGTGACCATGCGTCAGCTTGCATGCCAAGTACGCTACTTCAGTTACTGTCACTTGCACAAGAACTAGGTCACCGAGCTCCCGGCCGCCGCAGCGCGAAGGAGGGGGCGCCGGGGTCGGCGGCCAGGCCCGGCTGTGCCCAAGTGCCCGGTGGCCTGGACTGCGACCGGTCCGGAGGAAGGTGCGGGGATACGCAAAGAGGCCCTGGACGGACCGCCCGGTCCCTCCAAGGCCTGCGAATGGGGCGGGTGTCACTCCACGCGGTAGCGGTGGGCTTCGACCAGCTCGTCAGGGCTGAGCTCGGTGCCGTTCCTTACATGTCCCCGAGATCGACCGTGAGGGAGAACGGCACGGTGGCCCTGGACGCCGGAGGCGTTCGAGGAAGCGCGGCGGCGGAATGTGCCTGTTCTGCTGTCGGTCGGATACTCCGCGTGCCACTCGTGCCAGTGAGTTCGCGAACCCGGTAGCCGGCGGTGCTTACACGTCTCTGATGATCACGCGCTTCCCGCAGAGCTTCGACCAGTCGTCACGGTCGGAGGTCAGAACGATCACAGGAGCCGGGGCGCGGAGCGCGAGTGCGGAGACGAGGGCGTCGATCGCGTACTTGTGCCCGTGCAGCCCGCCTGCGTCCTGAAGCAGCTCTACGGCAGTCAGGGAGTCCTCCTGGCTGACCGGTTCCACTCGCAGTCGGGAGAGCACCCACTTCAAGCGCGCTAGATCGGTCTTCCCGTGCACGGCTTCAACAATGGTCAGCGCGGACACGAGGACGGGAACCCCAGCCTGCCGGGATGCCTCGATGCGAGCCGCCATACTGCGGTCGTTGCGCAGGAGCAGAGAGAGCGCCTCGGAATCGAGCACCAGCGAGCGGGCCGGCTGCTCCTTCACGCGGCGCCCCGCTCGACATCCTCGGCATTCACGTCTCCGAACAGCTCGCGACGAGCGGCTTCGATCTCCTGCTCCGTGAGCGCGCCGTGCTCCTCCTCGTGGGACGCCACGATCTCGGCGAGCCCGTCCATGGCGAGCTGGTGCCTGACGGCTTCGGTGATGTAGCTGGACAGCCCGCGGCGGCCGGTTCGGGAGCGGAGCTCGCTGACCAGTTCGGTGGGCATGGACACGGAGATGTTCTCCGTGGTCCCGGCTCGATTCTGCTTCATATCGGAAGTGTAAGACGGCATCTATTACAACGAGAAGGTTTGAGGTATCGGCACGGGCGAGGGGGTGACGGCGGAGGCGCGCGGCCGCCCTCGGGGGCGGTCGCGCCCGTCGTGGTGACGGCCCCCTGGAGGTTCCGATGTTCCGAGGCCCGGGCCCGTGAGGGTTCCATCGGTCGCGTCAGGCGTTGTGAGAGGCTGGGCCGTATGAACCGGTTGGCTGGTGTGACCTCGCCTTATCTGCTTCAGCACGCTGACAATCCCGTCGACTGGTGGCCCTGGACGCCGGAGGCGTTCGAGGAAGCGCGGCGGCGGAATGTGCCTGTTCTGCTGTCGGTCGGATACTCCGCGTGCCACTGGTGCCACGTCATGGCGCACGAGTCCTTCGAGGACGAGCTGTCCGCCGCGTACATGAACGAGCACTTCGTGAACATCAAGGTGGACCGCGAAGAGCGCCCCGACATCGACGCCGTCTACATGGAGGCCGTCCAGGCGGCCACCGGGCAGGGCGGCTGGCCCATGACGGTCTTCCTGACCCCCGATGCCGAGCCGTTCTACTTCGGGACCTACTTCCCGCCCGAGCCCCGGCACGGGTCGCCCTCCTTCATGCAGGTCCTCGAAGGCGTGCGGACCGCCTGGGTGGGACGCCCCGAGGAGGTCGCCGAGGTGGCGCAGCGGATCGTACGCGACCTCGCGGGCCGGCAGCTGGACTACGGCAAGGCCGGCACCCCGGGGGGCGAGGAGCTCGCGCAGGCGCTGCTCGGCCTGACCCGGGAGTACGACGCCGTGCGGGGCGGGTTCGGCGGCGCGCCGAAGTTCCCGCCGTCCATGGTGCTGGAGTTCCTGCTGCGCCACCACGCCCGGACCGGGTCCGAGGGGGCGTTGCAGATGGCCGCCGACACCTGTGAGGCGATGGCCCGCGGCGGGATCTACGACCAGCTCGGGGGCGGCTTCGCGCGGTACTCGGTGGACCGGGAGTGGATCGTCCCGCACTTCGAGAAGATGCTCTACGACAACGCGCTGCTGTGCCGGGTGTACGCACACCTGTGGCGGGCCACCGGCTCGGACCTCGCGCGGCGGGTGGCGCTGGAGACCGCCGACTTCATGGTGCGGGAACTGCGCACCGGCGAGGGCGGTTTCGCCTCCGCGCTCGATGCCGACAGCGAGGAGCCGCTGAGCGGCAGGCACGTGGAGGGGGCGTACTACGCCTGGACCCCGGCGCAGTTGGCCGAGGTGCTGGGAGAGGGCGACGGGGCGCTGGCCGCCGCGTACTTCGGGGTGACGGACGAGGGGACCTTCGAGCACGGCAAGTCGGTGCTCCAGCTCCCCTCCGACGGGCCCGTCGCCGACGCCGGGCGGATCGAGGAGATCAGGGCGCGGCTGCTGGCCGCGCGCGGTGAGCGCCCGGCGCCCGGCCGGGACGACAAGATCGTGGCCGCCTGGAACGGGCTGGCCATCGCGGCCCTGGCCGAGTGCGGGGCCTTCTTCGAGCGGCCCGACCTCGTGGAGCGGGCCACCGAGGCCGCCGATCTGCTGGTCAGGGTCCACTTCGACGTCTCCGCCGGGCGGGCCCGCCTCGCGCGGACCAGCAAGGACGGCAGGGCCGGGGCCAACGCGGGGGTGCTGGAGGACTACGGCGACGTCGCCGAGGGGTTCCTGACGCTCGCCTCCGTCACCGGCGAGGGGGTCTGGCTGGAGTTCGCCGGGTTCCTCGTGGACCTGGTGCTGGACCTGTTCACCGCCGAGGACGGGTCGCTGTACGACACCGCGCACGACGCGGAGCAGCTGATCCGCCGCCCCCAGGACCCGACCGACACCGCGGCGCCCTCCGGCTGGACCGCAGCCGCGGGCGCGCTGCTCTCGTACGCCGCGCACACCGGCTCGGAGCCGCACCGCACGGCGGCCGAGCGGGCGCTCGGGGTGGTGCAGGCCCTCGGGCCGCGCGCCCCGCGCTTCATCGGGCACGGCCTGGCGGTCGCCGAGGCGCTGCTCGACGGGCCGCGCGAGGTCGCGGTCGTCGGGCATCCGGAGGATCCCGCGTGGGCGGAGCTGCACCGGACCGCGTTGCTGGGGACGGCTCCCGGGGCAGTCGTGGCGGCCGGTCTGCCGGGTGCGGCGGACGGCAGTACGGGGGAGTTCCCCCTTCTGGCCGAGCGCACGTTGGTGCGCGACCTTCCGACGGCGTATGTATGTCGACATTTCGTCTGCGCGCGGCCTACGACCGATCCGGCCGAACTGGCCGAGCAGTTGGGGACGGTTCGCCCCTGAATGAGGCGGAGTACCGTCAATTCCGGTTGCTTGCGCAGGTTTTCAGAAACGTCGTTTTTATCAATGCGGGGTCTGGTCTTCACGTTCGGTATCTAGTCTCATGACTTCCGGTGTCACCGTGACACCGTGACAGCGCACTGGGGGGTGCGCTTCGGGGGAATCGGGGGCGGCGGGCCGGGGGGCCCGCCGTGAGCCCCGGGGGGTTTGACGATCGCCGCCGGGGGTTGCGGCATGTCTACGGGGGATAATGTGTACACCTCTGTGTTCATATCCATCGTTTCGTTTGCGCTCTTCTGGATGGCCGCGTTCACGCTCTGGTGGCAGATGCACGCCTGGCGGACGCCCGAGACGCTCGCGTCCACCCGCTTCGACCGCCCGGACGGCGGCGGCCGGCTGGCCTTCTCGCTGCTCCTGCCCGCCCGCCACGAGCAGGCGGTTCTGGAGCACACCATCGAGCGGCTCCTCGAATCGAGCCACACCGACTACGAGATCATCGTGATCGTCGGCCACGACGACCCCGGGACGGCCGCCGTGGCCGAGCGGGCGGCCGCCCGCGCACCCGGCCTGGTCCGGGTGATCACCGACCACAACGAGACGAAGAACAAGCCCAAGGCCCTCAACACCGCGCTCCCGCACTGCCGGGGCGACATCGTCGGGGTCTTCGACGCCGAGGACCAGGTCCACCCCGAACTGCTCGCCCACGTCGACCACGCCTTCCGCGCCACCGGGGCCGACGTGGTCCAGGGCGGGGTCCAGCTCATCAACTTCCACTCCAGCTGGTACAGCCTGCGCAACTGCCTGGAGTACTTCTTCTGGTTCCGCTCGCGCCTGCACCTGCACGCCGAGAAGGGCTTCATCCCCCTCGGCGGCAACACCGTCTTCGTCCGCACCGACGTCCTGCGCGAGGCCGACGGCTGGGACCAGAACTGCCTCGCCGAGGACTGCGACCTCGGCGTGCGGCTCTCCTCCGTCGGCAAGAAGGTGGTCGTCGCCTACGACTCCGACATGGTCACCCGCGAGGAGACGCCGGGCTCGCTGGTGAGCCTGCTCAAGCAGCGCACCCGCTGGAACCAGGGCTTCCTCCAGGTCTACCGCAAGAAGGACTGGCAGCAACTGCCCGGCCGGGGCCAGCGCTGGCTCGCCCGCTACACGCTGATGACGCCGTTCATGCAGGCCGCCTCCGGCGTGATCATCCCGCTGAACTTCGCCATCGCGCTCTTCCTCGACGTGCCCGTCGGCATCGCGATCATCACCTTCCTCCCCATGATCACGGCGTTGGTGACCTTCGTGTTCGAGATCGTCGGCCTGCACGACTTCGGCCGCCAGTACGGCCTGCGCGTGCGCTTCGTGCACTACCTCAAGCTCGTCGTGGGCGGCCCGTTCTACCAGGTGATGCTGGCGGGCGCCGCGATCCGCGCGGTCTGGCGCGAGCAGCGCGGCCGCAACGAGTGGGAGCTCACCAGCCACACCGGCGCCCACCTGACGCCGAGCGCCGGCGCCACCCCGACTGCGATCCGAGAGGACGTCAACCAGTGACCGCCACCCTGCCCACGGCCACTGATCCCCAGTCCGCCACCGAGACCGCCACCGCCACCGAGACCGCCACCCAGACCGCCACCGCCACCGAGACCGCCACCGCCCCCGCCATCGAGGCGGCGCCCCGCGTCCCCGCCCGACCGCTCGTCCGCTTCCGCTCCTCCCGCCCCGACCTGCTCCTGTGCGGGGTCCTGCTCCTGGTGATCCTCCTCGTGCAGGGCTGGAACATCACCAACTTCCCCACCCTCAGCGACGACGAGGGCACCTACCTCGCCCAGGGCTGGGCCGTCCAGCAGGGCCGCGGCCTCGCCCACTACACGTACTGGTACGACCATCCGCCCCTCGGCTGGATACAGATCGCGGGCCTCACCTACCTGCCGTCCCTCTTCGTACCGGACTCGATGACCGTCGCGCCGATGCGGTTCTCGATGCTCGCCGTCTCCGCCGCCAGCGCGGTCCTGATGTACGTCCTGGCGCGCCGGCTCTGGCTGCCGCGCTGGGCGGCCGGCCTCGCGATGGGCCTGTTCGGGCTGTCCCCGCTCTCCGTCGTGCTCCAGCGGGAGATCTTCCTCGACAACCTCGCCGTGATGTGGATGCTGCTGGCCTTCTGCCTCGCCGCGTCCCCCAGCCGCCACCTCTGGCACCACTTCGGAGCCGGGCTGGCGGCCGCCACCGCGGTCCTGACCAAGGAAACGATGCTGGTGGTGCTGCCGGCGCTGCTGGTGACGATGTGGCGCCACAGCCACCGCGACACCCGGAAGTTCGCCGTCACCGGCGCCATCACCGCCTGCACGCTCATCGGACTGTCGTACCCGCTCTACGCCCTGCTCAACGGCGAGCTGCTGCCCGGCTCCGGGCACGTCTCCCTCATCGACGGCATCACCTACCAGATGGGCCGCGCCGGCTCCGGATTCATCCTCGACCCCGGCTCCGGCTCGCACGGCGTGTTCCGGTCCTGGCTGTACTACGACACCGTCCTCCCGCTCGGCGGACTGGCCGGCGCGGTGCTGCTGCTGGCCACCACCAGGTGGTCGGTGACCGCCCGGGCGCTGGCCGGGCCCGCGCTCGCCGCCGTCATCCTCGCGCTCGTCGCGATGCGGCCCTCCGGCTACCTGCCCGCGATGTACGTGATCCAGGCGCTGCCGTTCCTGGCGCTGGTCCTCGCCGGGGGCGCGGCCAGCGTCACGCACGCCGTGCTGCGCCGCCGCCGCCGCACGCCCGGGGAGCGCAGGCGGACGGTGTACGCGCGCCGGGTGCTGGTCGGCGCACTCGCCGCCGCGGCCGCCCTGTACGTACTGCCGCGCTGGTACGAGGGCAACCGCACCGCCCTCACGGTCGACGCGAACGCCCCGTACCGGCAGGCCGCGGCCTGGCTCGGCCGCGAGGTCACCGACCCCGCGAGCACCCGGGTCCTGGTCGACGACGCGCTCTGGCTGGACGCCGTCCACCACGGCTTCGAGCCGGGGCTCGGCGCCATCTGGTTCTACAAGGCCGACCTCGACCCCGCCGTCACCAGGACCATGCCGCGCGGGTGGCAGGACATCGACTACGTCGTCTCCTCGCCCACCGTGCGCCGCGACGCCGCGCAGCTGCCCAACGTCAAGGCGGCGCTGGAGCATTCGACCGCCGTGGCCGTCTTCGGCTCGGGCGAGGACCGCATCGAGATCCGCCGCATCGAGATCCGCCGCACCGACGTCCCGCAGAGCGGGAGCTGAGCCGGCATGAGCGAGGACCTGTGGACCCCGCACGCCCTGGGCGATCCGGAGCTGAGCCCTCCGCACACCTCCGCGCCCGGCAGCGTCACCCTCATCATCCCGACCTTCAACGAGGCGGGGAACATCCGCGAGCTGCTGGCGCGACTCGGCGCGGCCCTGCCCGCGCACCTGCCCTGCGAGGTGCTCTTCGTGGACGACTCCACGGACGACACCCCGGCCGTCATCGAGAAGGCCGCCCGGGAGTGCGCCTTCCCGGTGTCCGTCCTGCACCGCGAGAGCGCCGGGGGCGGGCTCGGGGGAGCCGTCGTCGAGGGCCTCGGGCGCGCGGCCACCGACTGGATCGTCGTCATGGACGCCGACCTCCAGCACCCGCCCCACCTGGTCCCCGAGCTGGTCGGCGAGGGCGAGCGCACCGGCGCCGACCTCGTCGTCGCCTCCCGCTACATCGCCGGCGGCAGCCGGGCCGGACTCGCGGGCAGCTACCGGATCGCCGTCTCGCGCGGCGCGACCTGGCTCACCAAGGGGCTCTTCCCGCGCGCCCTGCGCGGGATCAGCGACCCGATGAGCGGCTTCTTCGCGATCCGCCGGGCGGCCGTGACCGCCGAGGCGCTGCGGCCCCTCGGCTACAAGATCCTGCTGGAGCTGGCCGTCCGCTGCCGGCCCGCCGAGGTCGCCGAAGTGCCGTTCGTCTTCCAGGACCGGTACTCCGGCGAGTCCAAGTCCACCGCCCGCGAGGGCATGCGCTTCCTGGCCCACCTCGCCGCGCTGCGCTCGGCGAGCACCCCGGCCCGGATGATCGGCTTCGGGCTGATCGGCCTCTCCGGCTTCGTCCCCAACCTCCTCGCGCTGTGGGCGCTGACCCGCGCCGGGATGAACTACCTCGCCGCCGAGGTCGTCGCCAACCAGGCCGGCGTGCTGTGGAACTTCCTCCTCATCGAGACCCTGCTGTTCCGCGACCGCCGCCACCACCGGCGCCGGGCGGACCGGGTCGGGCGCTTCGCGCTGCTCGCCAACGCCGACCTCCTGCTGCGCATCCCGCTGATCGCGGTGTTCGTGGCCAGGCTCGGCATGGCCGTGCTGCCCGCGACCGCCCTCGCGCTGGTCACCACCTTCGTCCTGCGCTTCGCCGCGACGGAGGCGCTCGTCTACCTCCCGCGCAGGGCAGTCCGTACCAACAGGAGTTGAGCCGCACCGAAGGGAATCCCTCCATGCCACTGAAGATCCGGCGCCGGACCGGGCGGCGGGCCGCCCTGCTGGCCGTCGGGGCGATGACCGCGGGCCTGCTGCTGACCGCACCGCAGCAGGCCACGGCCGGACCGCCCAACCTGCTCACCAATCCCGGATTCGAGACCGCCGGTGCGCCCGGCGCCGACATGCCGTCCTGCTGGACGAAGTCCGGCTGGGGCGACAACGACTTCTCCTTCGCCACCGTCGCCGACGCACACGGCGGCACCAAGGCCATGCAGGTCTCGCTCACCCGCCGCGTGAACGGCGACCGCAAGGCCCTGGTCACCGAGAACGCCACCTGCGCGCCGACCGTGGTGCCGGGCAAGCAGTACGACCTGTCCGCCTGGTACAAGTCGAACACCCCGGACGTGTCGGTGACGGTCTTCCGGCACGACACCACGACGGGCTGGCAGTACTGGACCGACCTGCAGAACCCGCCCGTCAGCGCGGGCTGGGCGCGTACGGAGGTCCGTACGCCAGCCGTACCGCCCGGCACCGACAAGATCACCTGGGGGCTCTCGGTCTACGGGGTCGGCACCCTCACCACCGACGACTACGCGCTGGAGGAGGTGGGCGCCGTACCGCCGCAGCCCGTGTGCACCGGGACCCCGGAGCAGTGCGCGAAGGGCAAGTGGGAGGTGATCCCGGCCAAGAACCCGGTCCGCTCGATGCACGCGGTGGTGCTGAAGAACGGCAAGGTGCTCCTGATCGCGGGCTCCGGCAACGACATCGACCAGTTCAACGCGGGCACCTTCACCTCGGCCGTGTACGACCCGGCGAACGGGTCCTTCAAGACGGTCCCGACACCGGTGGACATGTTCTGCTCGGGCCACGTGCAGCTGTCCGACGGCCGGGTGCTGGTGATGAGCGGGAACAAGGGGTACCCGTCCGCCGACGGCAAGATCGGCTACCAGGGGCTGAAGGACAGTTACGTCTTCGACCCGGCGACCGAGAAGTACACGAAGACCAACGACATGAACGGCGGGCACTGGTACCCGTCCGCAACGGTCCTCGGCAACGGCGACGTGATCTCCTTCGGCGGCCTGAAGGAGGACTCGACGGGCAACGTGACCGCGGAGAAGTTCTCGGCGGCGCAGGGCAAGTGGCTGCCGATGAACGAGGTCAACCAGACCTGGTCGTACTGGGGCCTGTACCCGTCGATGATCCTGATGCAGGACGGGCGGCTCTTCTACTCGGGCAGCCACACCTTCGGCAACGGCACCCAGGGCAGCGGCGCGTCGGTCTACGACTACGCCGCCAACACCATCACGGACGTGCCCGGGCTCAGGAAGAAGGACGAGCGCGACGAGTCGGCGAGCGTGCTGCTGCCCCCGGCGCAGGACCAGCGGGTGCTGACGATCGGCGGCGGCAACAACGAGTCCAACCCGGCGGCGAACCGGATCACCGACATCATCGACCTGAAGAAGCCGAGCCCCGCCTACACGGCCGGCCCGGACCTCCCGCAGGGCCTCGTCGACACCGGCACGGGCAAGCGGCCGCAGACCGGAGCCGAGGGGAAGATGTACGTGTCGGCCGTGCTGCTGCCGGACGGCAAGGTCCTGGAGACCGGCGGCGGGCTGCACGACCGGGCCGACCCGGTCTACGAGGCCTCGTTCTTCGACCCGGTGACCAACACCTACCAGTCGGGCCTGGCCGCCGACCCGATCCCGCGCACGTACCACTCGGCGTCGTTCCTGATGCCGGACGGCCGCGTCATGTCGGTCGGCGACAACCCGGGCAACGGCACGTACAACCACAACGTGTCGCTCTATAGCCCGCCGTACCTCTTCAAGGGCGCCCGCCCGCAGATCACTTCGGTGATCGACACGCAGTGGGTGTACGGGGACACGCAGCGGATCACCGTGGACCGGCCGGTCGCCAAGGCCGAGCTGATCCGCCCGGCGGCGGTCACCCACTCCTCGGACCCCAACCAGCGGTTCGTGGACCTGCCGATGACCGTCGTCAACGGCACCACCATCGACCTGGGCGTCACCAGCAACCCCAACCTGGCGCCGCCCGGCTGGTACATGCTCTTCGCGGTCGACGCGAACGGCGTCCCCTCGATCGCGCAGTGGGTGCACGTGGGCGGGGCTCCGGCCCTGGCCGCCGCGCAGGAGCAGCCCTCGGCGCACCAGCACACCTTCGCGGACAAGCTGGGTCCGGCGAAGGAGAACCCGGCAGCGCGGGCCTCGGTCCCGGTCGCGCCCGGCGTGGCCGGCTGCGACCGGCACTACGGGACGGTCAACCTCTGCGTGCCGACCCGCTTCCCGGCGGAGGTGAAGGAGACGACCAGGGCCCGCTGCGACTGGCTGGCCTCGCACAAGTACCCGGCCCGCATGAAGGTCAACGGCAGCGACCCGCTGCGCCTGGACCACGACCGCGACGGGTACGCCTGCTGACCGCTCCGGCTCCCCGGCGGCCGTCCTCCGGGCGGCCGCCGGGGGCACGGCTGACGCCGCCGGCTGACGCGGCTAGTGCGAGTACGCGGCCAGCGAGATGCCGACGTAGTGGGCCACGAAGGCCGCCAGCGTCAGTGAGTGGAAGACCTCGTGGAAGCCGAAGAAGCGCGGGGAGGGGTTGGGGCGCTTCATTCCGTAGATGACCCCTCCCACGCTGTACAGCAGCCCGCCGACGATCACCAGGACCAGGACGGCGATGCCGCCGGTGCGCATGAAGTCGGGCAGGAAGAAGACGGCCGCCCAGCCCATGGCGATGTAGCAGGGCGTGTACAGCCAGCGCGGGGCGCCGACCCAGAAGACGCGGAAGGCGATGCCGGCGGCGGCCGCGATCCACACCGCCCACAGCAGGGTCCGCCCGGTGGAGGGCGGCAGCAGCAGGACGGTCAGCGGTGTGTACGTGCCCGCGATGATCAGGAAGATGTTGGCGTGGTCGAGCCGCCGCAGGATGGCCTCGCCGCGCGGGCCCCAGGTGCCCCGGTGGTAGACCGCGCTGACGCCGAACAGCAGGCAGGCCGTGAGGACGTAGACCCCGCAGGCCACGCGCGCCCGGGTCGAGTCGGTGAAGGCCATCAGTACCAGGCCCGCGATCACCACGGCGGGGAACATTCCGGTGTGCAGCCAGCCGCGCATCAGCGGCTTGGCCTCGGGTTCCGCCGCACCCGGCACAACCGGTGCGGCCACGGCAGCGGCGTCAGAAGTCATGCCGACCATGCTACCTACGGGTCCGTAGGTTTCCGTTAGTGCGCTTTACGGAAGATTGACCGGAGTGGCGATGCTCACGTGAGAGGCCCCCTGGACATATGCGCACACGCACCGGATGATCAGATGAGTGCGGTCGACACCGGATGAGCGGAGCGCGAAGCATCCGGGTCGCAGCCCCCACGGGGCCAACACCAAACAAACCCCTCAACAAGGAGCAATCGTGGCGCGCGACAACGCGGCTCCCACTTCCGGTACGACTCGTCCCACCGAGCACGCAGGGCTCATCTCGTGGGTCGAAGAGATCGCAGCGATCACCGAGCCCGACCGGATCGTCTGGTGCGACGGCACCGAGGCCGAGTACGAGGCCCTCTGCGAGGAGCTCGTCGCCAAGGGCACGTTCAAGAAGCTCGACGAGACCAAGCGCCCGAACTCGTACTACGCCGCCTCCGACCCGTCCGACGTCGCGCGCGTCGAGGACCGGACCTTCATCTGCTCCGAGAAGGAAGAGGACGCGGGCCCGACCAACCACTGGAAGGCCCCGGCGGAGATGAAGGACCTCTTCTCCGGTGAGAAGGGCATCTTCCGCGGCTCCATGAAGGGCCGGACGATGTACGTCGTCCCGTTCTGCATGGGCCCCCTGGGCTCGGAGCTCTCCGCCATCGGCGTCGAGATCACCGACTCCGCCTACGTCGCCGTCGCCATGCGCACCATGACCCGCATGGGCAAGCCCGTCCTCGACGAGCTCGGCACCGACGGGTTCTTCGTCAAGGCCGTCCACACCCTCGGCGCACCGCTCGCCGAGGGCCAGGCCGACGTCCCGTGGCCCTGCAACACCACCAAGTACATCTCGCACTTCCCCGAGACCCGCGAGATCTGGTCCTACGGCTCGGGCTACGGCGGCAACGCCCTGCTCGGCAAGAAGTGCTACGCCCTGCGCATCGCGTCCGTCATGGCCCGCGACGAGGGCTGGCTCGCCGAGCACATGCTGATCCTCAAGCTCACCCCGCCGGCCGGCGAGGGCGAGGCGAAGTACATCGCCGCCGCCTTCCCCTCAGCCTGCGGCAAGACGAACCTCGCCATGCTGGAGCCCACGATCCCCGGCTGGACCGTCGAGACCGTCGGTGACGACATCGCCTGGATGCGCTTCGGCGAGGACGGCCGCCTGTACGCGATCAACCCCGAGGCCGGCTTCTTCGGCGTCGCCCCCGGCACCGGCGAGCACACCAACGCCAACGCCATGAAGACGATGTACGCCAACACCGTCTTCACCAACGTCGCGCTCACCCCGGACGGCTCCGACGTCTGGTGGGAGGGCATGACCGAAGAGGCGCCCGCGCACCTCATCGACTGGAAGGGCAACGCCTGGACCCCGGAGTCCGAGACCCCGGCGGCCCACCCCAACGCCCGCTTCGCCGTCCCGGCCTCCCAGTGCCCGACGATCGCCCCCGAGTGGGAGGACCCCAAGGGCGTCCCGGTCTCCGCGATCCTCTTCGGCGGCCGCCGCGCCTCCGCCGTGCCGCTGGTCACCGAGTCCTTCGACTGGAACCACGGCGTCTTCATCGGCTCGAACATCGCCTCCGAGAAGACCGCCGCCGCCGAGGGCAAGGTCGGCGAGCTGCGCCGCGACCCCTTCGCCATGCTGCCGTTCTGCGGCTACAACATGGGCGACTACATGGCCCACTGGGTCAAGGTCGCGGCCGACAAGGACCAGGCCAAGCTCCCGAAGATCTACTACGTGAACTGGTTCCGCAAGAACGACGCGGGCAAGTTCGTGTGGCCCGGCTTCGGCGAGAACAGCCGCGTCCTGAAGTGGATCGTCGAGCGCCTCGAAGGCACCGCCGAGGGCGTCGAGACCCCCATCGGCGTCCTGCCGACCGTGGCCTCCCTCGACACCGACGGCCTGGACATCCCGGCCGAGGACCTCGACTTCCTCCTCACGGTCGACAAGGAGGTCTGGCGCGAGGAGGCCGCCCTGGTCCCCGGACACCTGAACACCTACGGCGACCACACCCCCAAGGAGCTGTGGGACCAGTACCACGCGCTCGTCGAGCGCCTGGGCTGAACCCCGGCCACCCCAGCCACGGCCGACTAGTCCCCGGCCGTTAGACGCGGGAGTCCCCGACCGGATTCCCCACGACCTTCCAAATAGGTCGTGTGCGTCTGCTGACGGCGGGCCTCCGCATCGCGGAGGTCCGCCGTCATGCGTTCCGCCTCCTCGTGCAGCACCGACAGCTGCCGCTCCAGGTGCCGCTCCGGCGACTCGCCGCCCGCCGTGAACCGCGTCCACCAGCGGGTCCGGTCGTACGTGTGCACGCACTCCGGTACGTCCTGCGCGATGGCCCGCGACAGCGCGTGCACCGCCTCCGGGTGGGTGGCCAGCGCGTCGGCCACCCACCCCGGCTCCAGCAGCGCCCCGTACAGCTCCAGCAGCCCGGCGAGCGGGCCCGCGGCGGCAGCGGGCAGGTCCACCTCGGCCACGTACTCCCGCAGCCGCTCGAACTGCCCGCGGATCGCGTCCAGTTGCCGCCCCGGCTCCGGGGGCGGCGGCGGGACCCGCTCCGGCGGGGCGATCAGCGCGCCCGCGCCGTACAGCCCCGCGACCACCACCGGCCAGTACGTGCCCGCCACCCCCGTGACGGTCAGGCCCAGGCCGGCCACGCCGCACGCGCAGCCCGCCAGGTTCTTCTTCGACTCCAGGTAGCCGAGCACCCGGGCGCCCGCACCGGGCCTGCTGTGCCTACTGGTAGCCACGGATCTCCTCGAAGGCCCCGTTCAGGGAGCGGTCGTCACCGCCCGTCGCGTCGAAGAGCCGCCCGCCGGTGAGTTCGGTGATGTGCGTGAGCTCCTTGCGGTCCGAGTCCCCGAAGAGCACCGCGAAGACCGGCGTGCGCTTCTGGTCCTCGGGCAGGCCGGCGTAGAAGGAGTCGAAGTGCTTGGCCCCGACGCCCTCGGTGTTCTGGCCGTCCGTCATCAGCACGATCGAGGTGAACGCGTCCCCGCCGCCCTTGCCCAGGTGCTGGTAGGCCGCCTCCAGGCTGCTGTAGACCGCCGTACCCCCCTCCGGCGACAGCGACTTCACGTCCCCGCGGATCGCGTCCAGGGCGGGCCCGGGGTTCCCCGGCTCGACGACGTGCGTCAGCACCTTCTTCACCTTGCCGCCGAAGGGGAGCAGCGTCACCTCCTCGCGGTCACGGAAACGCTGCCCGGTCCCCGAGCCGCCCGTCCCCGTCAGCTCGGTGAGCGCCGACTTCAGCCGCCCGATCCGGTCCTGCTCGGACATCGAGCCCGAGGTGTCCAGGACGTACACGGTGCGCGAGGGCCGGCGCAGCTCGTTCTCGTAGCTGGACAGCAGCCCGTCCGCGACCGAGCGGGTGCCCGGGAAGGGCAGCTCGCGCCGCTTGTCGGCGTTCAGCCCGGCCGCCGGGGCGACCCCGGGGGCCACCGGCCGGCGGAAGGTCCGCTCGGTGATCGACTTCTGGGCCTCGGCGCCGCGCAGGTAGTCGGTCAGCGCCCGGCCCGACTCGCGGGCCCCGGCCGGGGCCGAGGTCAGCAGCGTCAGCGGGTAGTGGGCCGTGACCACGCCGTCGAGCGGCCGGATGACCGTCAGGTCCGTCTTCGAGTCCCGGTTCATGGAGAGCAGTACGGACTCGTAGTTCACGAGCGCGTCCACATCCCCGCGCTTCGCGTACGCCGTCGCCAGCCAGCCCGAGGAGCCGGAGGTCAGCTTCTGCCCCGTGAAGAACTGCTTCAGCCGCGGCTGCGCGCCCTTCACGTCCGCCTCGGTCAGCGCGGCCTGCGCGCCGGACAGCCCCGAGGCCACCGATACGAGCGCGGAGAAGCCGGAGTTGGAGCGCACCGGGTCGGTCATGCCGTAGCTGAGCTTCCCGGCGGCGACGGCCTCGTGGACCGCCGACCAGGTGACCTCCTCGGGCTTCCACCCGAGCCGCGCCAGCGCCTGCGGCTTCACGCCGAGCGCGACGGGCGAGGACATCACCGGGGACTCGCTGGAGAGCTTCCCGGCGGCCTCGGGGCGCAGGCGCAGGTAGTCGTTGGAGGAGAGCCAGATGGCGTCGTACTGGCCGTCGGCCTTGCCCGAGGCGATCTGCTCGACGGCGTCGAGGGTGCCGGACGAGGTGAGCTTCACGCTGACCCCGGTGGCCTTCCTGGCCTGGTCCAGCACCGGCTGCATGTCGGCGAGTTCGCTGGAGGCCAGCACCCGCAGCGTGCCCTCCTTGTACGCGGTCTGCTTCGGCTCGGCCGGCTTGTCGGGGGAGGGGGAGGTGCAGCCCGCCGCGGCGAGCGCGGCGAGCGCGGCGGCACAGGCCACCGCGGCCAGGCGGGTCCGGGCGGAGCCCGTGGTCGCCCTCACCGGGCACCGCCCTCAAGCGCACCGGCGGTCCGCGTCCGCGCGAGATAGGCCGAGGCGCTCCGGAGCTCACCGGTCAGGGACTCCACGGTGGCCGCCATGTTCTCGGTGGCCTGCACCTTGAAGGTGTCGATCGCGTCCAGCGTCTTGTAGATCTGTGCGAACGCCGCCCGCAGGGTCTCCGCGCCCACGGCCGGATCCGCGGCGATCCGCTGGATCTCACCGCTCTGCGTGGACAGCATCTCCGCATTGCCGCGGATCAGGTCCTCGGTCGTGCCCTTCAGCGCGTTGACCTGCTCGACCACCTTGCGCTGGCTGTCGAGCGCGGAGGCCAGCATCACGGCGATCCGCAGCGCGGAGACGGTGGTGGTGGCGGCCCGGTCGACGCCCTTGATCAGCTCGTCGTTGTTGCGCCGCACCACGTCCATCGCCAGGTAGCCCTGCGCGCAGACGGCCAGCTGGGTCAGCAGGTCCTGGTGCTTCTGCCGGACGGGGAAGAGCACGTCGGCCCGCATGGCGTCGGCCCGCTGCGGGTCCGAGTGCCCGGTCTCGGCGATGCGCTGCTCGACGGCCGCGTCGAGGGCCTCGGTGAGGACCGCGTACTCCTGGAGCTTGCCCATGGTCTCCCACAGGCGCGCCCGCTCGGTGTGCAGGGCGGCGTTGTCGCGGCGCAGCTCGTCCTGACCGCCGCGCAGGGCGCCGACGATCTTGTCGAGGGTGGCCTGCGAGGAGGCGTACTTGGCCACGTGGTCGCGGAACCTGTTGCCCCCGGGCAGCTTCGCGAGGAGCTTGCGGGCGCCCTTGGCGGGCGTGTCGCGCGGGTCGAGGTCCTCGACCGTGCGCCGCAGTTCGACGAGCGATCCGGCGACGCGGGCCTGGGCGTCGCCGCCGCCGTCCGCGCCGAGGGAGCGTACGGCGCGCTCCAGCATCCGGTTGGACTGCTGGGCGGAGCTGCGGATGTCGGCCGAGCCGAGCGCGGCGATCTCGCCGATGCGGGTGGCGAACTCGGGGGAGCGGCTGTCGATCCCGGCGAGCGAGCCGACGTACTCCCCGGCCCGGCGGGCCATCTCCTCGTGCACCCCGTCCTGGAGCGGTACGAGGCCGGAGGCCTGCTCCCGCTTGACGGGGGCGACGGGCCCGGGAGCGGTGAGGACGAGCGGACCGTCCTCGGGCGGTGTCAGTGTCATCTGTGGTGTCCCCTAGCCCTTGGCGCGCGCGGCGAGCGCCATCAGGATCTTGACGGTGGGTGCTCCGACCTGGCGGATGCCGGTCAGACCGGGGTTGAGGTACGCGGCGTGCGGGGCGGTCGCGGCGGTGAACTCGGCCAGGCCCTCCTGCGGGCGGAAGCCGTGGCGGACGGCCAGCTCGCGCAGTCTGGGGTCGGTGGCGAGCAGCGAGCCGAGCTCCCTGGCCCTGTCGCTGATCGGTACGAAGGTGTGCGGGGAGTTGACGGTGGTGTCCGGGTAGAGCACCACCATGTTGTCGGCGGTCCCCGCTCCCTGCTTCTGCTGGAGCATGGCCGCCACCTGGGACTCGTAGGCCAGGATGAGCGGTTCGCCGCTGCCGCTGATGAAGGACCGGAAGGGGTCGTCGGTGCTCTGCTCCAGGGAGCCCTGCACGGAGATCAGCTTGCGCATCAGGGGAGCGGTGCGCTCGATGCCGGGATCGTCCTCGACGACGCTGAGGTTGTTGGCGACGTTGGAGGTCGCGGCGAGGAAGAGCGCGCCGGAGTTGGAGGTGGCCGGGTCGGTGGTCTTGATGAACACCTTGCCGATCAGCTCGGGGTAGGCGGAGGTGCCGCCTTGCAGGGCCTGCCAGGTGCGGCCCTCGTCGGCGGCCTTGAGGTAGGGGCCGAGGAGGAGCGTGCCGGAGCTCTTGCCGGTCATCTTCACGAGGTTGTGGTCGGAGAGGACCTTGGCCGCGTTGGAGCGGGCGATGACGACGAGCGGGGAGAAGAAGGGCTTGGTGTTCTGAGCGCCCTTCAGGCCGGCCGCCGCCTCGATCTCCTTGGCGGGTTCACTGCTGCTGGGGAAGGCGAAGTCGAACTCCTTGAGGGCGAGTTGGTCCATCGCCCAGGAGCCGGAGGTCTCCGTCTTCACGGTGTAGCCCTTGTCGGCAAGGGCCTTGACGACGTCCCGGTCGCGGAAGAATTCGGACTTCTCCGATCCGATGACGCCTCGCACGGTCTTCGTTGCCGTGCCTTCCTGCTTGTTCCCCCCGATGGCGATGACGGCTGCGACGCCGCCGATCAGGAGGACCGCCAGGGCGATTCCCAATATGCGTCTCACGGGTGCAGCGTGCTCGCGGAAACCCACATTCCGCGACGTGTTGAATGAACGTCAGGTGACCAGGCGGTCCCACTTCGAAATGCTGTGTGGGCCCGTGGGTGCTGGTGGGCGGGGCGGGTGCCGAGGAGGATCGTGCCATGGGCGTGAGCGCGTTGAAGTGGCAGGGCTGGCTCGTCGGGCTGGTGGTCCTCGCGGGACTGCTGGTGTTCGCCCCGCTGGGGCTGTACGTCTGGGCCAGCGGCGAGCCGGGCGGCGCGGAGCCGCCGCGGGCAGCCGTGGAGGACGTACGGGTCACCGGGTGCCGAATCGATCCGGCGAGCCGGCGCGTGGTGGCGGCCGTCGAGGCGACGGGCCGGCCGGAGGGGCTCGGGGCGTACGTCGTCACCGTGGAGTTCCGCGAGGAGGCGGACCCGGCCCCGGGCGACCGCACGGCCCAGGCCCTGGTCAAGATCCCGGGCGTGGCCCCGGGCGCGACGGAACACGCGGAAGCCCTGGGCCCGGTCTGGCCCCCGAACACCACCCCGTGGTGCGGGGTGGCAGCGGCGGAGTTCCGGGCAGCCCCCGGCTGAACTGCACCGCCCGGCGCCGGCCTGGGCGCCGAGGTCCAGCCCCACCCCCCTTCGGGACAAGCCACCGATCACCGGCCGCCAAGCAGTAAGCTCCGCACATGCTGCGAGCCGCAGCAGCTCGCCAAAGAGATCGTCGGCCGCAAACGGAGCAGCATCATCGATGCCACCGGCCTGATACTGACCTTGCTCGTCACCGCTGCCAGCATCCAGGGCTCCGTCGCTGCTGGACGCCTCCTCAACCGCATGGCCGCCGACTGCGGCTACCGCGAGTACCTCGTTGACCACGGCGCCCGCGACCTCGGCCTCGTCCGCGAGGCTGCCCACGCGCCCAGGAGCTGGGCTGTCCGCTTACCTCTGACCAACTGCTTCCTCCGCCACCCGGCGACGGCCTGTCCGTCGCGCTTGACGGCTCTGTGTGCGGGCACCTGCGGTGACCAGCCCGGCCGGTGCATCAGGTACGACACCCCGCGCGGGGTGGACCGGAAATCGAACAGGTGATTGATCGGCTCCGCCGCCAGCGCCTGAGTCCAGCGCTGGTAATCCATGCAGCCGTGCGCGGCCGGGCCAGCATCCAGATCAACCTGCCGCCGGTCACCGACTTTTCCCACCTCGGCTTCAGTGATCACGCCACGGGCCGGTCTTGCGAGACGGGGAGCCGCAACGTCCGGAGATTCTGGACCGAAAGACATGCGCCTCCCGGACGGGTCTTGAGAACTGCCTCGGTCTCGACATCAGGGCGATTGCAAAGTCGCGGTGATCTCGTGAGTGTGCAGGTCACGGCGGTGTGACGATGGTGGATGGCCGCGCGACCGGATGCAACGAAGCTCCGTTGTGGAGGTGACCTTCCCAAGTCGCCTTCGCCCAACGGAGCTTCGATGTGCCGCCAGTCTGCCACCGTCTGCCTGATCAAGTCGCCCACGCGTCAACACCGTGAGGTCCCGAATCTGGACGGCCGGCTGCGGATGCTGCCGGACCCGCGCAAGCGCCGTGGACGACGTCACCCTCTGGTGTCGGTGTTGCTGACCGCCGCATGCGCGGTCCTGGCCGGAGCCCGCTCCTACTTCGCGATCGGCCAGTGGGTCCGCAACGCACCGCAGGACACCCTCGCCCGGCTCGGCATCCGCGAAGCCGGGCCGCTCGCTGTCCGCCGCGCGCCCAGCACCTCGACCATCCGGCGCGTCCTGCTCGCCGTGTGTCCCGGGGGACTCGCCGACCTGCTCGGCGCCGACCCGTCCACCGTTGCGAGCCTGGCCGTGGACGGCAAGACCGCCCGCGGCTCACGCACCGCCGCCGCCCCGGCGACGCATCTGCTGGCCGCTGTCTCCGGCGGTGGGCAGACCGTCAGCCAGCTGCGAGTACCGGACAAGACGAATGAAATCACCGCGTTCACGCGACTGCTGGCGCCCTTCGATCTGGCCGGTGTCGTGGTCACCGCCGATGCCCTGCACACCCAGCGCGGGCACGCCCGGTTCCTGGTCGAGCAGAAGCAGGCGCACTACCTGCTGGTGGTCAAGGCCAACCAGCCGACGCTGTTCACGCAACTGCGGGCATTGCCGTGGAAGGAGGTGACTGCCCGGCGTTATGACCGAGAGGCCGGCCACGGCCGCAAGGAGACCCGGGCCACCAGATGTCTGACCGTCACCGGCCTGGGGCTCGACTTCCCGCACGCCGTGCAGGCCGCCCGCATCCTGCGGCACCGCACCGACCTGAAATCCGGGAAGGTCACCCGCCAGACCGTCTACGCGCTCACCGATCTCACCGCGCGTGAGGCATCACCGCTCCGGATCGGGCGCCTGGCCCGGTCACAGTGGGTGATCGAGAACCGGCTGCACTTCGTACGCGACACCACTTTCGCTGAGGACGCCTCGAAGATCCACACCGGGCACGGCCCGGAGAACATGGCCACGCTGCGGAACCTGGCTATCAACACCCTCCGCGCGGCCGGACACCGCAACATCGCCGCGGGCCTGCGCGAGGTCTCCTACCACCCCTTCACCCGCCCACTCGACCTCATCGGCCTGCCCTGACCTGCACCACCACATGATCACCAGGACTTTGAATCAGCCCTGGGTGTCGCGCAGCGCCAGGCTTCGGCTCTGCCACGGAGCGACGCGAGGGTGTCTCGCCACCGCCACTTGTCCGCGACGCACGCAGTCCTGGCCAAGCGGGCCATACGAGGGACTTGTCCGCCGACGAATCGATCCAGTGCCCGTGCGGCTGGCACGATAGAGGGCGCGAGCAACGACCTATTCGCGCGGGTTTGTCATTGTCGGGCTGCACGCAGCACCGCCCCTGGATTCCCAGCGAGCTGCCGGGCGGTCGCCGTCCTCCGGGCGGTTGGAACATCGGGGGTACCGCCTCTGGTGGAGTTCGGACACTCAGGAGGTTTCCCCTTGTCCCGTCGTCACGTCTCCGCCATGAGCGCTTCCGACCCGGCGCCCACACCGGAAGCCACGGCGGAAGCATCGACACACGTACTGGCGCCGACTGCGGCACAGCGCGAGGTCTGGTTCGCCGAGCAGCGGTCCCCGGATGCGGGCGCGGCACCTCGCATCGGCGAATACCTGGAGATCCACGGGCCAGTCGACCCGGCAGTGTTCGAGGCGGCGCTGCGCGGCGTCGTCGACGAGGCCGATGCGCTGCTGGTGCGCCTGGTCCCCAGTGAGGACACTGTGGCGCAGGTCTTCGAGCACGAGCGGTCCTGGGCGCCGGCGGTCGTCGACGTGTGCCACGAGCCCGACCCGCGGGCAGCGGCACACGAGTGGATCGCCGCGGATCTGGCCCGGCCCATGGACCCGGCTCGTGATCCGCTGTTCAGCTTCGGATTGATCAGGCTGGCACCTGACCGATTCTGGTGGTGCCACACCTACCACCATGCGGTGATGGACGGTTTCGGCTTTGCTCTCGTCGCGCGTCGCGTTGCCGAGGTGTACACGGCTGCCGCGGCCGGTCGGGCGGCCGGTCCCAGTCCGTTCGGTTCTCTGTCGGCTCTGGTGCAGGCAGATCTGGAGTACCGGGCGTCGCCGGACCATGCCGCCGACCGGGAGTACTGGACAAGGCAACTGGCCGACTGGCCGGGGGCGGCCGTGATCCCGCCCCGGCCAGGACTCTCCGGCGCGGACGCCGCCCCCGTGGCGGAGTGCGCGGCTACCGGACAGCGGACCCCGGGGGCCGTCCGCACGACCGGGCTGCGTTCGCTTCCGCGCCCGGAAGTGTTGGGGGCCGCAGCCCGGCGCGCGGGGGTCCCTTGGTCCCGGTTCGTGGTCGCCGCAGTGGCCCTGTACCTGCACCGGTTGACGGGCGCGGGAGACGTGTCGGTCGGGCTGGTCGTGACGGGCCGCCTGGACGAGGCCACCCGTTCGACCCCGGGACTGCTCGCCAATGTGGTCCCCGTACGGCTGGCCGTGCGGCCCGGTGCGCCGCTGGCGGAGCTGCTGACCCAGGCTGATGACCGGATCCGTGAGGCCGTGGCCCACCAGCGATACCGCGGCGAGGACCTGCGCCGCGATCTCAGGCTGCCAGGCGGAACAGGCACCGCATTCTCGCCGGTGGTCAACATCATGCGATTCGACTACGACATCAGGTTCGCCGGCCACCGGTGCACCGCGCACAACATCTCCCGCAGGCTGGGAGCCGACCAGGTCATCGCGGTGTCGGATCGCCGGGACGGAGCCGGGCCGCAGCTAAACCTGCAGGCCCCATCCGACGTCTACGGCGACGCCGATCTCGCTGACCACCAGCAGCGGCTGCTGCGCCTGCTGGATGACATGGCAGAGCTCGACCCCCGCCTGCCCGTCGGAATGCTCGACCTGCTGGCCGACGATGAGCGGCGGCACCTGCTCCGGGCGGGCGACGCCACCACGGCCGCTGTTCCGGGCTCGCCGCTGCCGACTCTGCTCGAGGCCAGAGTACGCATCGCGCCCGACTCGGTCGCGGTGGTGGCCGACGACACGACCCTGACGTACGGGGAGCTCAATGAGCGGGCCAACCGGCTCGCGCACGCGCTGATCACCCGAGGCATCGGCCCCGAGGACGTCGTGGCTCTCGCCCTACCGCGCTCGGTGGAGCTGATTGTGTCCATCGTGGGGGTGCTCAAAGCGGGGGCCGCGTACCTTCCGGTGGATCCGAAGTACCCCACTGCGCGCATCGACCACATGCTCGCCGATGCGCGCGCTGCCCTGGTGATCGATGACATGGACGCCCTGGCCGCCCTGTCGCAGGGGCAGCCGGACTCCGATCCGGGGATCGTCATCGATCCCCGGCACCCTGCCTATGTGATGTACACATCGGGATCGACCGGGCGTCCCAAGGGGGTTGTCGTGACCCATACCGGCATCGCCTCCCTGACCGCCGCCCAGGTAGAGCATCTGGCCCTCACTCCCGACAGCCGCGTACTGCAGCTGGTTTCGCCCAGCTTCGATGTGTCCGTGTGCGATCTGTGCAGCGCCTTGCTGACAGGTGCCGCGTTGGTGCTCGCCCCCGCGGCCGATCCGCTGTCGGCCCTCATCCAGCCGGGCACGGCTGTCACGCACGCCGCCGTACCGGCATCGGTACTGTCGGCCGTGGAGCCCTCTTCGGTGTCGGTGCCGACGCTCACTGTCGGGGGTGAGGCGTGTTCGCCCGGGCTGGCAGCGCGGTGGGCGCCAGGCCGACGCCTGGTCAACGCCTACGGGCCGACAGAGGCCACGGTGTGCGCGACGATGAGCAGGCGGCTGACCCCCTCGGCCTCGGCGCCGCCGATCGGCCGGCCGGTCGCAGGCACTCGGGTCTATGTGCTGGACGCCGCGTTGCAGCCGGCGCCGCCGGGAGTGGTGGGGGAGCTGTACATCGCGGGGGCGGGGCTGGCCCGCGGATATCTGAACCGGGCCGGTCTCACCGCGGAGCGGTTCGTGGCCGACCCGTACGGTGCGCCGGGGACACGTATGTACCGCACGGGTGACCTGGCGAAGTGGCGTGCCGACGGGGAGCTTGAGTTTGCGGGCCGGGTGGACGACCAGGTCAAGGTACGGGGGCACCGCATCGAGCCCGGCGAAGTCGAAGCTGTGCTCGCCGCCCATCCTGGTGTCGCCGGGGCCGCCGTCGCTGCGCACGATGACCGGCTCGTGGGCTATCTCGTAGCAGCGACGGGCGCCGTAATCGATACCGGGCAGATGCGCGAGCATGCGCGGGCGCAGTTGCCCGCGCAGATGGTGCCGGCCGTGTTCGTGATCGTGGAGGCGCTGCCGCTGACTGCCAGCGGAAAGCTGGACCGTGCCGCTCTGCCTACGCCGGACCTTGGGACGGCCGCAGGCGGCCAGGCGCCGCGCACCCTGCCCGAGCGGGTGCTGTGCGAACTGTTCGCCGAGGTGCTGGGCGTGCCGCGGGTCGGCGCAGACGATGACTTCTTCTCCTTGGGTGGCCACTCGCTCCTCGCCACCCGGCTCATCAGCCGCATCCGCACCACCCTCGGCACCGCCATCGACCTGGGCACCTTTTTTGAGTCGCCCACGGCCGCCGGTCTGGCCGGACGCCTCGACTCCACAGGACAAGCCTGTCGGGCACCGAGTCCCCGGCGGCGGCCCGAGACGATCCCTCTGTCGTTCGCGCAACAGCGACTGTGGTTCCTGCACCGCGTGCAGGGTCCTGGCGCCGTCTACAACATCTCCCTCGCCCTGCGCCTGACAGGCGACCTCGACCGGGAAGCCCTGAAGCTGGCGCTGGCGGACGTGGTGACCCGGCATGAGAGCTTGCGCACCCTCTGCCCGGAGACCGGCGGCGTCCCCCGTCAGCAGATCACCGACGTGTGCACAACAGGCCTGACGGTACCGGTCTCCCGGGTGGACGAGGGCGGACTTCCGTCGAGACTGGCAGAGGCAGCCTCCTACGCGTTCGACCTGATGACGGAGGAGCCGCTACGGGCTCACCTGTATGAACTGGGTTCCGCCGAGCACGTACTCCTGCTGGTCATGCATCACATCGCGGGCGATGGCTGGTCCATGGAACCGCTGGCCCGGGACCTGGGGGCCGCCTACGGCGCCCGGCGCCGCGGCGGGGAACCGGGGTGGGCGCCGTTGCCGTTGCAGTACGCCGACTACACCCTGTGGCAGCAGGACCTGCTCGGCGACCGCTCCGACCCCGACAGCCTGGCCGCCCGCCAACTCGCGTACTGGGCACATGCTCTCACCGGTCTGCCCGCCGAGCTGGCGTTGCCGTACGACCGTCCCCGCCCTGCCATCGCATCGCACCGCGGCGCAGAGGTCGCTGTCCGTATCGATGCGGACCTTCACGCGGGGCTGGCGGAGCTGGGGCGCCGGTGCGGGGCGAGTCTGTTCATGGTCCTGCACGCGGGTCTGGCCGCGCTGTTCACCAAGCTCGGCGCGGGCACGGACATTCCGATCGGCAGTCCGATCGCCGGGCGCACTGACGGCGCCCTGGACAACCTCGTCGGTCTCTTCGTCAACACCCTGCTGCTGCGCACCGACACCTCGGGTGACCCCACGTTCGCCCAACTCGTCGAACGAGTCCGTGAGACGGCGTTGGCCGCCTACGCTCACCCGGACGTACCTTTCGAGCACGTGGTGGAGGAGGTCAACCCCCCCAGGTCGCTCTCTCACCACCCGCTGTTCCAGACCATGCTCTCCGTCGACGCGGCCCCCACCGGCGCGTTCGGACTCCCAGGCCTGGAGGTGTCGGTTACACCGGTACCGACCGGAACGGCCAAGTTCGACTTGGACATCTCCCTGTCCGAACGGCACTCCGAGGACGGTAACCGCCTTGGCCTCGACGGGTCCATCCGCTACTCCACCGATGTGTTCGACCACGCCACCGTGGAGGCGTTGGCCGCGCGCTGGCTGCGGCTGCTGAACAGATCAGTGCAGCACCCGGACCGGCCCTTCAGTCTCATCGACGTGGTGCTTCCGGAAGAGCGCCGCCTCCTGCTCCAGACGGACGCTGTCACGGAGCATCCCACGCTGACCGCCACAGTGCCGGAACTGTTTCAGGCACAAGTACGAGCTGTACCGGACGCTGTCGCGGTGGTGGCCGGTGACACCACGCTGACTTACGGAGAGCTGAACGGCCGGGCCAACCAGCTTGCTCACGCGCTGAGTTCACGCGGCATCGGCCCCGAGGACATCGTGGCCCTTGCCCTGCCCCGCAACGCCGACCTGATCGTGGCGATCCTCGCCGTACTCAAGTCCGGGGCCGCCTACCTGCCTCTCGACCCGGAATACCCCGCGGCGCGCATCGCCGCCATGGTCGGGGACGCCCGGCCGGCGCTGCTGCTGACCGACACCCGCACCGCCGCCACCACAAAGGGCCTCGACCACATCGCGCCGCACACGCCGCGTCTGCTGCTCGACACACCAGAGACCGCCCAGGTGCCGGCGGCGCTTGCGGACACTGACCCTGCAACGGGCCTGCTGCCCGACAGCCCTGCGTACGTCCTCTACACCTCAGGGTCGACCGGCCGCCCCAAGGGGGTCGTTGCCCGGCACGCGAGCGTGGTCAACGTGGCTGCCAACTACCGGTCCACCGTGTTCGGGCCCGCGGCGGAGCGGGTCGGCCGACGCCTGAGGGTGGCCTTGACCGCGTCGGTGTCCTTCGACGCGTCGTGGGCACAACTGGCAGCCCTCATGGATGGCCACGAGCTGCATGTGGCCGACTCCGATACCTGGGCGGACGCAGACCGGCTCACGGCGTGGCTGGTGGACAACCGGATCGATTCGGTGGACGCCACCCCCTCGTACATGCGCGTACTGGCCGACAGGGGCCTGTTCACCAACGAGCGGTGGCGGCCCGGCGTGGCCGTACTCGGTGGCGAGGCATTGCCCAGCCGACTGTGGCGGGAACTGCGGGTCGTGGACGGGCTGACGGCGTACAACATGTACGGGCCGACCGAGTGCACGGTCGACGCGGTCGCTGCCCGGCTGCGTGACACCACGACCCCGGTCATCGGCCGTCCAGGCGGCGGTGCGCGGGCGTATGTACTGGACGCCGCATTGCAAGCGGTGCCACCGGGAGTGGTAGGGGAGTTGTACATCGCCGGGCCCGGGCTGGCGCGGGGTTATCTGAAGCGGCCGGCCCTGACCGCGGAGCGGTTCGTAGCCGACCCCCGTGGTGGGCCGGGAGCCCGCATGTACCGCACCGGCGATCTGGCGAAGTGGCGGGCCGACGGCGTCCTTGAGTTCGTCGGGCGGGCGGACGACCAGGTCAAGGTTCGGGGGCATCGCATCGAGCCCGGCGACGTCGAAGCCGCCCTGACCGCACACCCCGGTGTCGCCCAGGCCGCGATCACCGCGCGAGGGGACCGGCTCGTGGCCTGTGTGGTGCCCGCGGCCGGAGCCGATGCCGAGGCAGGGCCGCTGCTCGAGTATCTGCGCGGGCAGCTGCCGGCACACATGGTCCCCGCGGCGTTTGTGTTCATGGAGGCGCTGCCGCTGACTGCGAACGGGAAGCTCGACCGGGCGGCGCTGCCCGCGCCCGACTTCGGGGCGGTCGTGGCCGGACGACCTCCGCGCACCCCGCCCGAGCGGGTGCTGTGCGAACTGTTCGCCGAGGTGCTGGGTGTGCCCGGCGTCGGCATCGACGATGACTTCTTCGCGTTCGGCGGCCACTCGCTGCTGGCCGCCCGCCTCATCTCCCGCATCCGCAATGCCTTCGGCACCGACATCGGCCTGCGCAGTCTCTTCGAAGCCCCCACCGTTGCCGGCCTGGCCGGTCGCCTGGGGACTGGACGTCTCGACGACGCCCTCGAGGTCGTGCTGCCGCTGCGCCCGCAGGGTAACCGGCTGCCCCTTTGGTGCATCCACCCGTCCTCCGGTATCGGCTGGTCCTACAGCGGTCTGCTCCGTCATCTGCCCCCCGGCCAACCGCTGTACGCCATCCAGGCTCCCACCCTCGCACAGCCCGAGCGACGGGCGACGTCGATCGGGGACATGGCAGCCGACTACGCCCAACACATCCGCAAGGTCCAGCCTCAGGGCCCCTACCAGCTTCTTGGCTGGTCCGCCGGCGGACTCCTCGCCCACGCCGTCACCGCCGAACTGAACCGACTCGGG
Source organism: Streptomyces sp. NPDC051183 (assembly GCF_040682455.1). Classification (NCBI taxonomy): domain Bacteria; kingdom Bacillati; phylum Actinomycetota; class Actinomycetes; order Kitasatosporales; family Streptomycetaceae; genus Streptomyces; species Streptomyces sp. NPDC051183. Next base: position 5,011 of record NZ_JBFBBA010000006.1, on the reverse strand, counting down.
GAGACCACCAGCCTGCTCGCGCTTCTCGACTCCTACCCCGCACCGCGGCCGGCGACCAGTGAATCCACCGCGCCCACCATGCCCACCGAGCGCGAGGTACTCGTCAACGCCCTTGGCTGCGCCCCCGATGCGCTGCCCTTCGGACCGCTGCCCTCGGGCCTGGCCGCCGAAGCGCTGCGCGACTGCGGCAACTCACTCGCCGGCCTGACACCACACCACATCAACGCGGTCGTCGCCACAGCACGGCACATCATGCTGCTGGCTGACCTGCACACACCCGACCGCGTCCACGCCGACCTGCTGCTGTTCACCGCGACCCGCGAAGACCACCCGGAATCCCCCCGTCCAGAGGTCTGGCGGCCATACGTCACCGGGCGCATCGAGACACACCCCGTACCCGTCGGCCACCACCGGATGACCGAACCGGACGCGCTCACCCGCATTGCCCCGATCCTCGCCGCGCACCTTGACCAGGCCACCACCTGGCCGGCGACCTGACTCCGCCCCTCGCACACCTCTCAGGGCCGCTCCGCTGCGGGACGCGGCCCTTGCCACGCCCCACAGCGGGCCAGACCTGGAACCGGTGATTGCCCGACATGCCATCGCTCGCAGAGCCGACGACCGGGAAGGCGATCTCCCGTCCCCTCGTCGCCCGAGGACTGCTGAGGCCCCGCTCGATCATCCCGGGCCGCCAGCGCTGGGACGCGGAGGTCATCCGCGGAAGGCCGGCCCTCGCCCGACTGGTTGAGGCCACGCTCCGGCAGGCGCCGGGTATCACAGACGCACACGCCAACCCCATCACCGGCCGAGTGCTCGTGCGGCACAGCCCCGGCACCAGCCCACGGCAGGCAGCCTGGGCATTGCACCTGGCGGTCGACCGGGCCCTCACCCATCTCTGCGATCCCTCGGCCGACGGTTCGGCTCTGCCTGTCGCCGCTGTGCCCGCCGCACGGCCGGGCAAGGAGAGCGGGGTCCGTCGCCCGATCCTCGCTTCCGAGCACAGCACCGGCAGGCGCGTTCGCCGCGGCGTGGCCCGACGGACGCCGATCGCGGCGGCGGGCACCGGGGTGGGCGTGGCGGCGGCAGTGGCTCTGGGCTGCGGAAGGCTCTGCCTGGGACTGCTGGCCCACCCTCTCGTGGGCCTGGGCCTTGCCGCCGCGGCGACGGCGGCCATCGTAAGACGCGCCTGGCGGCGATCCGACGGTGCGCGGCCATCAAGCGGGACGGCCACGCGCGGCCACCCGCTACGACGCATCATCGGTCGACACAAACGCCAGTTCGCCATGGCAACGCTGCTGTCCGTACTCTCCATGCTGGCGGAGATGACCCTGTTTGCGCTGGTCCCCTCAACCGTGCTGCTGCTCGCGCGCGGCGAAAGCGCGACACTGGCCCGTCTGGGCGTGGCCGGTGCGAAGGCCCAGCTGTCCGTACTCGCCGGCGCGATCGGACTGTCCTGCCTGACCACGACGGCCATGGGATACACGGCCGACGTCGCCTGGCGCAGGCTGGGACACACCGTCGAGGACGACTGGCGCAGGCGCACCTACGACCACGTGCAGGCCCTCGCGCCGGCTGATCTCGAGGACGAGCGCACCAGCAGGGTCACCGGCGTGCTGACCGAGGACATCAGCCAGCTGGGATCCTTCATCGGCTCCCACATGCACGACGTGGTTCAGCTGGTCACCAGCATCGCCCTCCTCATCCCGGTCTACCTCCTGCTCGCTCCACAACTCGCCTGGATGGCCTTCGCGCCGATCCCCCTGGTCACGTGGCTCTCCTTCCGCTTCCACGAGCGCGCGGTCGCCGACCACGGCGTCTCCGGCGAGCACCGGACGCGGTTGAACAGCCGGATCGCCGACAACCTCCAGGCCCACACCACGGTGAAGGCCGCGTGCACCGAGAAGTGCGAGACCTCGCGCATCGCCGAGCTGAGCCGGGAGAACCGTGAGGCCAACCGTCGCACCGACCGCAGTTCGGCGGCGCAGGGTCAGATCGTGCGCTTGTGCGCGGCCTCGGCGCTGAGCGGGACGCTGCTGATCGGCGGCCGGGCCGTACTCAATGGCGTGCTGCCCGCCTCGGCCTTCGGACCGTTGATCGAGATGCCGGGGATGGCGGTGGCCCGGCTGTCCCGGCTCGGTGCCATCACCGCGCAGTACCAGCGCACGCTCGCGGCCTTCGACCGGGTGCAGCGCCTGAACGACCTGCCGGTCGAGCCCGGCACGGACGGCCGCCGACTGCCCGCTCAGCAGGTCAGGGGAGAGATCGAGCTTCGGAGGGTGACCTTTGCCTACCCCGGCCGCCCACCGGCACTGTGCGATACGTCCCTGGCCATCTCCCCCGGCAAAGTCACCGGCATCGTCGGTGCCACCGGCGCCGGCAAGACCACCATCACCAAACTGCTGATGCGCTTCAGGCACGCCGACAGCGGACTGGTCCTTCTCGACGGCTTCGACGTGCGCGAGCTCGCACTGCCTTACCTGCGCGGCGCGATCGGCTATGTCAGCCAGGAGCCGTTCCTTTTCGACGCGACGATCGCGGAGAACATCCGTTACGGCACGTTCGACGCCACCCAGCAGCAGCTCATCACCGCCGCACACACCGCCGGGGCGGGCACGTTCATCGAGGCCCTGCCCGACGGCTACGACACCATGGTCGGACAGCACGGCGCGGCGCTGTCCGGCGGGCAGAAGCAGCGTATTGCCCTGGCGCGCACCATCTTGAAGAACCCGCCGATCGTGATCCTCGACGAGGCCACCTCCGCGGTCGACAACGAGACCGAGGCCGCCATCCGGCACGCCCTGCAGTCCTTCGGAGTGAACCGCACGATGGTCGTCATCGCCCACCGGCTCTCCACCGTCCGCGACGCCGACCAGATCTACGTCCTGGGCCCTGGCGGCGTCGTGGCCGAGCAGGGCACCCACGACGACCTGGTCGCGCTCGCAGGCACGTACGCCGGGCTGTGGAGCTTGCAGGCGGGCCAGAGAGTGCTCTCCTGATCCGGCAGGGCCTCGGCCGAGGTCGGGGGCGAAACAGTCACCGGCCCTTGGTGGGGTCGCTCCGCACCTTGGCGGGGACGGCCCTGTCCGCAGCACTGGGGGCCTTTGCGATCTCGACGGGGCGGCTACCGCCGGCCGCCTCGGCTGCGGCATGGCGTACCTCGTCGCGGACCGAGAGGGACGCCTGCTTGACGTCCATGGCCAGTCCCACTGAGGTCTTCACCACCCCTCGCACGATGGGCTTGACGATCCGCTTGGCGAACGGTGACACGATCACACCTGCGAGGAAGGGGGTGACAGGCAGCATGACGGTCTCTCCTTGAGTCTTGCCCGGAGCATGAGGCCTTCCGGCGTTCCAGCCACCTTCCGGGCATAGGCAGGGCTCGGCGGCGCACCGCTGCGATCGGCATTCGCCGTGCTGAACAACGGCCGGCCGTCGAGCGTCATGTACCCGCGCCGGCCGTGAAGCGGCGCGTGATATCCGCTGTATGAGCCACCCGGGGCCGGGCATTCACTCCTTCAGCTCTCCACGCGGAGAGAACGGCCCGGACATCCCTTTGGGTGGAATCCGATCATTGCTTCACTCGATGTGGCGAAGGTGATCGCTGAACGCCGCGCGGCCGGCACGCGAGTGCAACCATGCTGCTGACAGGTCTCTGATATCAACAGGGCCTTCGCCATCGAAGCTGTCGACGGGGGGAGAAAATATCATCTTCATGATGTTAGTGGCCGCATTGTTTTTATCGACAGCTCAAAAATGGTGAGTCCCGCGCACAAAGAGAGGGAAGTTACATGCTGCCTGTAGTGCCCCCGTTCTTGATCGGTCTCCTCGCCGCTCCCCTGGTCAAGAGAATCGCCAAGCCGCTCATGCGGGGCGTCGTCAAGACGTCGGTCGGGCTCGTCATGGAGGTAAAGCGGGTCGCACATGAGACCAACGAAGAAATTCAGGACCTCGCTGCCGAGGTGACAGCAGAGGTGATCGCGGCCGAGATGTCGCGCGGGTCCGAATCCAAGGACACTGCCAAGGCGCGCCCCGCTGGAGCCGCCAAGCAGTGAGCAGGGTATGCGGCGGCCGACGCACCGACGAACCGGGAGACGAGCATGATCAACCCATTCGAGGACAGCGATGGCACCTTCCTCGTCCTCGTCAACCACGAGGCCCAGTATTCTCTCTGGCCGTCCTTCGCGGACGTGCCGGACGGCTGGACCGTCGCCCACCCCGTGGGCACCCGCGAGGCGTGCCTGCAGTACATCGAGCGCACGTGGATTGACATGCGCCCGAAGAGCCTCGTTGACGCCATGAACGCCGAGCGGTAAGGCGAAAGACCATCGGCCCGCACCGCACCGCACCGCACCGCGACACGACACGACACGACACGACACGGATGTATCGATGCAATCACTTCTGTACTCGGCCGAGCTCATCGAGGAGGACGGCATCTATTGGCTTACGGTGACGGACCACATGCGCGACTCTGTGCAGACGGCCGAGGTCTCGAAGAGGGCGGTGGAGAAACTCCCCGTGTTTCTTTCCATGCTTAACTCCGAGCGGCTCGGCTCCTTGCGGTAACAGGGGAGCAGGGCGATTGCAAAGTCGCGGTGATCTCGTGAGTGTGCAGGTCACGGCGGTGTGACGATGGTGGATGGCCGCGCGACCGGATGCAACGAAGCTCCGTTGTGGAGGTGACCTTCCCAAGTCGCCTTCGCCCAACGGAGCTTCGATGTGCCGTCAGTCTGCCACCGTGTGTCTGGTTAAGTCGCCGACCCGTCAGCATCGCGCGAGGGGTCCGCTGGCTGAGCGGCTGGCCACGCTGACCGATCCGCGGTGCCGGCGCGGGAAGCGTCACCCCTTCGTGGCAGTACTGCTGATCGCCTGCTCCGCCGTGGTCACCGGGGCGAGGAGCTTCGTGGCGATCGACGAGTGGGCCACCGAGGCCCCGCAGGACGTTCTGGCCCGGCTCGGCGCCCGTACCGCGACCGCCCTGGCCGTGCGCATCCCACCCAGCGGCGCGACG